>JADGGM010000152.1 GCA_019689955.1 Gemmatimonadaceae bacterium | reverse complement strand
GGTTCGGGGGGCTCTACGCGGCGCGGGAGCTCCGAAAGGTCGATGCCGATGTCATCGTGCTCGACCGCACCAACCACCACCTCTTTCAGCCGCTCCTCTATCAGGTGGCGACGGCGGTGCTCGCGCCGAGCGACATCACGTCGCCCATCCGCTTCCTCCTCCGCCGGCAGCGCAACACCCACGTGCTCCTCGCCGAGGTCGAGCGGATCGACGTCGAGCGGAAGGTCGTGATCGCCGATGGGGGGGAGCGGGAGGTGTCGTACGACTATCTCATCCTCGCCTCGGGGGCCCGGCATTCGTACTTCGGGCACCCGGAGTGGGAGTACGCAGCGCCGGGGCTCAAGAGCCTCGAGGACGCGCGGGAGATCCGGCGGCGCTTCCTCATGGCGTTCGAGACCGCGGAGAAGCTCCAGGATCCCAAGGAGCAGCAGGAGTGGCTGACGTTCGTGATCGTGGGTGGAGGGCCGACGGGGGTGGAGCTGGCCGGGATGCTCCCGGACATCACGCATCACGCCATGACGCGCGACTTCCGCAACATCGACACGCGTCGCACGCGCGTCCTGCTCCTCGAGGCGGGGCCGCGCCTCCTCCCGACGTTCCCGGAGGAGCTGTCGGCCCACGCGCTGCGCGACCTCGAGGAGCTCGGCGTGGAGGTCCGTACGGGCGCGCGTGTGACGCGCGTGGATGAGCGCGGCGTGTGCGTCGGGGACGAGCGGATCGCCGCGCGCACGGTGTTCTGGGCCGCGGGGAACGAGGCGTCGCCGCTCGGCCGGTCGCTGGGGGTGCCGCTCGACCGCGCGGGGCGGGTGATCGTCCGCCCCGATCTATCGATCCCCGGTCACCCCGAGGTGTTCGTCGTCGGCGACCTCGCGGTGTTCACCCAGGCGGATGGCACGGAGGTCCCCGGCGTAGCGCCGGCGGCGATGCAGGAGGGGCGCGCCGCGGCGAAGAACATTCTGCGCACCTTGAAGGGGGAGCCGCGCCAGCCCTTTCACTACTTCAACAAGGGGAACCTCGCCACGATCGGGCGGCACAAGGCCGTGGCGGACTTCGGACGTCTCCACGTCGCCGGAGGCCTGGCGTGGTGGCTGTGGCTCTTCGTGCATATCCTCTACCTCGCCGGCTTCCGCAATCGGCTGAGCGTGCTCCTCGAGTGGGGATACGCCTATTTCACGTATCGCCGAGGATCGCGTCTCATCTCGCAGGAGGAATGCCGTTGACCCCGCGGCTCTCGTCGCACGACACCAACGCCGCCGACGGCCGCAGACCACGCGCGGTGCGCGTGCCCTGACATACGCTCAAACAGACGACTCCACAAGAGCCCCGGCGCCGCAATGCGCTAGGGCGTGGTGTCGTGCCAGGCGCGCTCGAGCGAGTCGCGGGAGAGCGGGTAGAAGCGCGGCGCCGCCCCCACGCGCGAGGTGGGCGGGCGCAGGAGGTAGAGCGGACGGTTGGGGAAGGCGCGGAGGAGAAGCGTGTCGCGCCCGTGCAGGTCGCGCGCGTACACGTTCCCGTCGCCGTGCGCGAGGAGCAGCGGGGTGAACAGCGTGAACCCGGCGCGGTCCTCGTTCACGCGGGCGATGCAGCGCGGCGAGTAGCGGAGCCCGGGGAGGTACTGCTCCGTCGTGTCCGGAGAGACGGGGGAGCCCACCACGCGCGCGGAGTCGCGGAGCAGCGGGAGGAGCATCGCGGTGGCGGCGGCGTTGCGCGCCGTGCCGTGCTCGAGCTGCTCGATGGCGTGGTCGAGGATGCACGCATCCACGTTCCGGTACAGCCGCTCGGTCTCCGGGCGCGGCACGCCCAGCGCCCACAGCCGGGCCACGAGCTGCGCACCCCAGCTCTCGCGCACGAGCACGAGCGCGTCGTGCACCCCGGCCTTTGCCGCGGCGCGGTCCGCATCCCAGCGCATCGTGAGAAGGCCGTTGGCGTACTGGCGCGCCCGGAGCGGCACGAGCATCCCGGCGGCGATAAGCGCGGAGCAGAGCGCCGTGTAGACCGCGGTCCGGTACACGCCCCCCGCGCCGATGCGGTCGCGGATCGACGGGAGGCAACGTGCGGTCCAGATGGCGAGCGGCGGGAGGAGGAGGTAGACGAAGCGCGGGCCGAGGTAGAACCCGTCGTGCCAGTACGCGAAATAGAGCCCGACGAGGATCCCCGAGCTGGCGAGCAGGTAGCGGTCGAACCGGTCGAGGCGCCGCGCGAGGAGGAGCGCGACGATCGCCGGGACGAGCGACGGGATCGGGGTCTCGAGGAAGTACGTTTGCAGGCGGAGGAAGTAGAGGCTCACCAGCTCCAGACCCCGCGCGGGGGTGTGCGACACTCCCCACGGCGCGGTGTGGAAGCCGAGCGCGTGCGCCTTTCCCCAGAGCACCTCGTAGCCGAAGAGGAGCGGCGCGCCGGTGGTACGGAGGTTCACCCACATGAGCGCGAGCATCGGGAGGGCGACGCCGACCCCGGCGGGGAGCGCGTCCCCCCAGCGACGCGGCTCGCGGAGCGCGCGGACGAGGTACCAGAGCCCGGCCGGCGCGGCGAAGGCGAGCGCGTCCACCGGCCGGATGGTGGCCGCGATCCCGAACCCGAGCCCGCTCAGCGCGGCCCACCAGGGGCGCACGGTGTCCGAGGTCATCACGCGCGCCATGGCGGCGATGGCGATGAGCACCCAGGCGAGCGCGGTCACGTGGTTCATGTGCGACCCGGACATGAACACGGTGAACGGCGCGAGCGCGAGGATGAGCGCGGCGGCGAGCGCGGTCCCGGGGCGCGGTTCGGTGGTGCGCACGTACGCGGCGAAGGCGAGCATGCCGATCGTGCCGAAGAGCGGGCCCACGATCCACGGCGCGCCGAGCAGCACGCCGATGGCGAGCATCGCCGGCCCGCCCGCGGGGAACTGCGAGTACACGCGCCCCTGCGTGTCCACCACGTGCATGCTGCTGAAGAACTCGGGGTGGGGGAACGCGGGGATCGAGAGCGCGCCGTGGGTGTAGAGCTGCGCCTGGTAGACCTGCACCAGCTCGTCGATGAGCAGCGGCCGCCCCGAGAGCGTTACGCGGGCGACGACGAGGTAGGCGACGAGCGCCACCGCGGCGATGATCGCCGGGGCGAGGATCGGGCGCCGCGTCCAGGCGGCGACGAGCCCGTCGAGCGCGTGCTCGCGCCAGAGGCGGTCGGTACGGCGCGACAGGATCGCGAGCACGATGCCGACGCCGAGCGCGATGGCGGTGCCGCTCACCCACCCGCTGGCGACCGTGGCGTACCACGGCGCATCGTGCCCGCCGGGGATCCAGTTGGCGATCGGGAGCACGCCGAACGCGGCCACGAAGACGGCGACGAGCGCCGCCACGGGGCTCCACTCAGCGCGCGGCCGATCCGGCATGGGCGACGTCGTGGGCGCGTGCACTGTCTCGTGCCGCGAGCTCCGCGGCGAGCTGGGTGGTGTCGATCCGCACGATGAGGTGCTTGGTCTCGTCGAACAGATAGGGGATGCGCTGGGGGGCGAGCCGGATGAGACGCATGTCCTCCGGCCCGTAGTCGTACACGGTCCACACGCGCGCCCGGTCGAGGTCGGGCTCGTTGGTGATGAGGCTCATGTGTGGGCTGTGGTCCGGCGCGTAGCGCACGAACACGATGATCCGATCCCCCACGAGGTGCCGCACGGCGTTGCGGAACGCGGTGTGATAGCCCCCCCACGCGGCCTTGTCGCGCCGCTGGCGCTGGACCGTGGCGGCGAAGCCGGGGAGGAGGAGCACGGCGACGAGGAGGGCGCCGACCATGGGGCGCGGGCTCGGCGGCGCGGCGAGCGTACGCCGCAGGTTCAGGGTCGCGCCCTCGACGAAGCGGATCGCCTGCCAGATGCCGAGCGCGGAGACGAACGCGAGCACGGGCTGGATCTCGAGGTAGTAGACGCTCCACGCCGGACCGTGCCCGAAGCTCAGGTAGCCGAGGACGAGGACGAGCGCGCTCGCGAGGGCGAACGCCAGCTCCGCCGACATCGCCGTGAGGCCGATCAGCGCGAACGGCACGATCGCCACGCGCCACGTGCCCCACATGTCGCTCGCGATGGTCTCGAGCCGCGCGAGGAGGTTCGCGGGCAGGCGGGCCAGAGTGTACTCGCTGTGCGAAGCGACCACCCAGGCGTTGAAGTGCTGCATGTCTTCCGGCAGGTGCCGCAACGGCGCCGCGTTGCTCGCGCCGAACCCCATGACGTCCGAGGGGAAGTAGACGCGCGAGTAGAGGGCGTAGGGTGTCTCGAAGGGGCGGCCGGTGGTGTGGAGGCACCAGAGCACGAGGATCGCGAGCGCGCCCAGGCCGACGAGAGTGGCCCACCCGAGATCGCTCCACGCGCGACGCCGCACGAGACGCGGAAGCACGACCACGGCGACGGGGATCGCGAACAGGAGCCAGCTCAATGGGCGCGTGATCGCCCCCCACCCCACGCACGCGGCAAGGAGGAGGAGCCACTCGCGCGCGCCGGTGTCGCGCCACTCGAGAAGCGCCCACCAGCCGAGGAGCCAGAGCGCGGCGCTCGTCGACTCCGACATGTAGGTCGGGAGGAAGAAGAGCACGCCGGGCGCGGTGAGCCAGAAGAGCCAGGCGAGGAGGGCGACGTACACGTTGGACACGCGCCTGGCGAGGAGGTACAGGAGGCTCCCCGTCGCGCCGATGCACAGCGTCGGCATGAGGGTGGGGAGGCCAAGCCAGATCCCGGGCACCATGGCCATGGCGTGCCCGGGCGGATACTTCGGGAGCAGCCACGGCGTCACGAACACGTGGTACTGCTCGAAGAAGGGGGAGAGCGGACGCGCGGGCGCGGTCCAGTGGAAGCCGGCGTAGATCTTCGCCTGGAGGAGATACGCCGCTTCGTCGTGCACGATGGCGACGGGGTCGAGCGAGCCCCACACCCACGAGGCGACGGCGGCGCTCACGATGCCGATGAGGACGGGGATCCACGGGGACTCGAGCACACGCTCGGCCCTGGTGGCCACGGCCGCGGGGGCCCACCACCGCGTCACGACCGCGGCGGCGAGGATGAGGGCGAGCGCTTCGAGTGTGGTCATCGAGGGGCTACTCGGCGCGTTTCCGCGCGAGCACCTGGTACTGCCCGCCCAATGGGAGGTGCGTCAGCGCGGGCTCGATCCACCGGAGCGCGCGGAGTGCGTGCGGGAAGTAGAAGCGGAAGTCGGTCGCCAACACGTCGAACCCGGCCGCCCGCAGCATGCGCCGGGTCTCGGGCGGGGTGAGGGTGATGGCGTCGCGGTCAAATGACACTCGGCTCATGATGTACCGAGTGCCGGGGTTCCATGGGTTGTTCTCCCAGAGCGCGAAGATCCCGCCGGGAACGAGCGCGCGATGGACATAGGCGAGTGCGGCCGGGCGCTCCGCGGGAGGAATGTGATGAAACACGCCGTTGCAGAAGGCGAGGTCGTACTCGCCTTCGGGGGCCGCGGCGTCGAGGGTGGCGAAGTGGACGTCGGCTGATCCGTGCTCGCGCTCGGCCACGGCGAGGGATGCCGGGGAGATGTCGACGCCGAGGAGCTTCTGGACGCCAAGCCCGGCGAGGAGGAAGGGAACGCCGGAGCCGGTGCCGCACCCGAAGTCGAGCACGGAACGCGGGACGAGGCCACGCTCGGCCAGGCGCCGGGCGAGGAGGACAACGCGTTCGCGCGCGAAGTATTCCTTGGTTTCGCCGGTGAGGGAGAGCCCTTCGTTCAGTGCCGCGTCGTAGCAGTCAGCGACAAGGTCGAAGGCCGGCACGGAGTCGGCGCGTGTCACCGCCGGCGCATCCCGAGGATGCTGAAGAAGAAGCTGGACAGGATGGTCTGGAAGCCGATGGTGGTGAGCATGACGCCGGGGATGACCCACCGCATCGTGTGGCCGTAGTCCAATGCGCCGAAGTCGCGCACTCGCCATTGATTGACGGCGGCGGCGAGGAGCGCGAGCCCGGTGAGCATCGTCGCGCCGCCGGCGAGGAGGCCGCGCTCGAGGTTCACGATCTCGAAGAGGCGCGTCATCCGCCGGTCTGCGGGGAGGAGTCCTTCGCTGATGGCGAAGATCTTCGTCATGAAGGCGAAGAGGACCGACTGGTAGCCGCAGATGATGGCGAGGCTGGCGAAGAGAAGGGTGTGGACGTCGAAGGTGACGTGGCCGATCTGGAGCCGCGGCATGGCGATGGCGTACCCCACGAGCCCGGCGAGGGCGAGCAGCGCTCCGGGGACGAGGAAGAGCCAGCGCGGGCTGAACATCAGATAGAAGCGCAGGTGCCGCCACCCGTCGCGGAAGGTCTTGAGGTGGGGAGGGTGGGCGGTGCGACCGTCGGGGTGCAGGGTGATGGGCACTTCGGCGATCTTCGCGCGCTTGAGGCTCGCTTTGATGATGTTCTCGGAGGCGAACTCCATCCCGGTGCACTGCTGGTCGAGGCGCTCGTAGAGCTCTTTGGTGAAGGCGCGCATCCCGCAGTGGACGTCGTGGATGGGGGCCTTGAACCAGGCGCGGACGAGGAAGGAGAACATCGGGTTCCCCCACCAGCGGTGGAGGAAGGGCATGGCGCCGGGTGCGACGGTGCCGCCGCCGCTCTCGAGGCGGCAGCCTTGCACGAGGTCGTTCCCTTCGCGGAGCTTGGCGACGAAGCGCGGGATCTCGCCGAAGTCGTAGCTGTCGTCGGCGTCTCCCATGAGCACGTACCGTCCGCGCGCGGCGGCGATCCCGCCCATGAGGGCGCTGCCGTACCCTTTTCGTTCGACAGGTATCACGCGAGCGCCGAGCCGGCGCGCGATGTCGGGAGACCCATCGGTGCTCCCGTTGTCGGCAACGATTACCTCGCCCGCGATCCCGTGTTCCGCCATGGCCCGCTGCGCCTTGCGGATGCACGTTTCCAGCGTCTCCGCTTCATTGAGGCACGGCATCACCACGCTCAGCTCGATCGCGGACGTCGCGTCCGACGTGGGCGTGAACGTGGTCGTCGGAGCCGTGTACGGCGACGGGGCCGGAGGGGCCGAGGGGGCCGTAGCGGATCGAGCGGAGTCGTACATGCGGGCGGAGTGGGGG
>JADGGM010000151.1 GCA_019689955.1 Gemmatimonadaceae bacterium | reverse complement strand
ATCCCGCTCCCCGCCGGGGTCGTGAGCACCCCCGCGAGCCGCACTCCCCCCGCCGACTCGATACGCACCTCCTCGACGTGATACGCGCACGGCTGCGCCGACTCGGCCGAGCACGCAGACGCCGGAGACGTGACGGTGGTTTGCGCCGCGGCGTGTCACCCCGATGGCTCCCGGGCCACCGGAGTATACACGCCGCGGCACGCGATCGCATTACTTCTTGGTCACCCGCAAGGCGATGCGCCGGTTCCGCGCGCGCCCCGCGTCCGTCGAGTTGTCCGCGATCGGATGGGCCTCGCCGTACCCCTGCGCCTCCAGCCGGTTGGCCGCGACGCCGTCCTTGATCAGAGCCTGCCGCGCGGCCTCGGCCCGCTGCTGCGAGAGCCGCAGGTTCGCCGCCGCGTTCCCGACGCTGTCCGTGTAGCCGCCGATCTTCGCAGTCACGCTGGGATACGCCTGGAGCACCTTGGCGAGGTTGTCGAACTGCTCCTGCGACTGGGGCAGAATCGTCCCCGACCCGTTCGCGAAGGTCACACGGTCGAAGTCGAACCACGTCGTGTCGTCGACCGGACGCGATTTGTCCTCGATGAAGGCGATGAGCTTCGATTCGACTCCGCGCTCCGGGACGTTCAGCGCGACCCCCCCGGGGAGCATGCGCCTCACCATCGCACCGAGCCCGCCGACCTCCCCCGCCGCCGTCTGGACCGCGGTGCCGGCTCGCTGCGCGGCGGTGTCGAGCGCTCCCGTCGTCGTCCCGGCTGTCGGGCTCACCGCCGGTGCGCGGCCGCGTGATACGAAGAACCACACGAGCAGGAGCGCGGCGATCCCGGCCAGCGGCCAGATCCACCCCTTCCCTGCGGGCTTCCGCACCGTCCCGGCGGCCCGCTGCCCCGTGGCCGCCACGGCGCGCCGTGCCTCGCTGGTGGCGAAGGGCGGCGTCGCCGCACCGGCGCCCAAGAAGTTCGTCAGCCCCGCCGGCGCTGCCGCGAGGATGCCGTCGCGCTCGCCGGCGAGCATCGTCGTCAGCCCACCCAGGCTCAGCCCCTCGTCACGAACCTTCCTGCCGAAGAAGCCGAGCACCAGCGGCGCGGCCATGCCGAGGAGCGTGAAGCCCGACGACGGGTTCTTGAACCCCGCACTCCGCCCGATGAGATCGCCGACCGCGTTCGTCTGGCCGCCGAACAGCGTGGAGAGAAAGCCTCCCGCCCCTCCCGTGGTGGGAGCGCCCGCGGCGGGCCCGCCGACCATCCCCTGGACGTCACCCGCGACGCTCGCGCCGGCGGGGGCCTTGCTGATCAGCCCGAAGATCTGACTCGCGGCGCCCGGGTCCTTGATCTTCGTGAGGAGCCCTCCGAGGACCGACGCGACGCTGGTCTGGACTCCGCGCGACACCGCCACGTCGGACTCGCCGAGCTGCGCGGCGATCGGTCCGACCGCGGGTGCGGCGAGGGAGGAGAGTGACTCAAGTAGCGTGCTCATACGACGTCCTCCCGGCCGAAGCCGATGGGGAATCGCGGATCGCGCACCTGCGCGTCCTCGAGCCGGGAGCACGATCGGCGACTCGTTTCGAGCAGGTCCCTGTCAGTCGCAGCGCGACGCTCGGCCCGGCCGAGTTCAGGGGCTGCCCGTCAATGTCGGGATCGCGGGAGGGCGCGATAAGCAGCGTATTCCGGATACCGCGTCAGGCAACATCCGACGCATCGCGCACGCTCGGCGAGCTGGAGCCGAACGCCGTAGCGTCCGGCCAGCCACGCGGGCACGACGACGGCGACGATGAAGGGGAGCTCGTGCACGGGCACGTCGTATGAGGGGCGTGTTCGCGCTCGGTCGGCTCTCAATCTCCAACTCGGAGGGGCTCATGAAGCGCCTCGCACTCGTGCCATGCCTGTTCCTCGCAGGCGTGCTCCTGGCGTGCGCCGATGCGGGCGAACCCCCGCGCGTGGGCGCCATTCTACGTCGTAGTGTATCCGATGACCTCGACGGTCGTGACGAGTGGACCCACCCTCCTCTGCCTGCACACCCCCGTGGAGAACTGCCCCGACCACGGTCCCGAGGTCGCCGCACTGGCGCCGCAAGTCGAGCCAAGCGTCTACGGCGCCGGTGTTGCCGGCCACGACCACTTGATGGACTTCCCCGGCGGCGAGGGCTTCAACGTCGCGTGGGAGCCGATCGTCGTCCTGTTTACGAGCAGCCAGGCTGCCAACCAACATCTGCTCACGGACGCGCAAATCGATGAGGCGGTCGCGAACGGTGACGCGGTCGAAGTCCCGGCGCCGGCCCTCACCTTCCACTGCGAGCCCGTCGCGAAGGTGGCCTACACGCGGGCCACGCCGGTCTCGTCGCATGTGCTCCGGCAATCCGTTCGCCGGGCCGCTGTCCGTGGGCGGCGGCCCGGCGCGCCTCACAGCGTTTGCGATAGACCACGAATCCCGACCGCTCGGCGATCTTGTCGTACAGGAGCATCGCGTGCGTGTTCGTCTCATGCGTCTGCCAGTACACGCGCTGCACTCCGGCGCTCCGCGCCCGCTCGTACACCGCCTCGATGAGCGCCCGCCCCACCCCTCGGCCGCGCGCCTCCTCGATCGTGAAGAGGTCCTGCAGGTAGCAGACGGGAGGGATCTGGGTGGTGTTCCGGTGGAAGAGATAGTGGACCAGACCGAGCAGGCGCCCCGCACGCTCGGCGACCATCGCGTGCACGGGCTCGTACGCGTCGAAGAAGCGCGACCACGTCATCTGCGTGACCGCGGCCGGGAGCGCCGTTGCGCCCTCTCGCCCGTAGAACGCGTTGTAGCCGTCCCACAGCACCTGCCACGCGGCGAAGTCCTCCGGGATGACGGACCGCACCACGAATCCTTCAACGTCCTCCATGGCGTTCTCCTCCCTCGTCACTCGAAGCGGCGTGCCAGCTGCTCGAGGCTCATTCGCGCCCCCGCGTCGTTGTCCTCCGGCCGCACGCCCGGCGGAAGGTTCTCGAACAGGAGCGTGACGTCCGTTCCGCGCGGCACCTCGCCGAACGTCACGGTCAGCGTCATCTCGCCGAGGAAGGCCGGATCGGTCGTGACGAAGCGGACGGATTCGACGATCCGGCACGGCGGCACGAGCTCGAGGCATCGCACCCCGACCATGTCTTCTCGCTCGGCGGTCTTGCCGCGGACGGTGCGCTCAGTGGGCGGATAGAAGAGCGACATCCGGTATCCGCCCCCCACGCGCGCGTCGAGCTCGTGCCTGCACCCCGTCATCTCCCCCGGCGGGGCCAAGCGACGAGTGCGTCGGGGTCCAGAAAGGCGGCGTAGAGCTCCTCGGCTCGGGCGTTGATGACTCGTGAGGTGCGGGTCGACGTGGGTCCGTGCTCGTTGGTCATGCTCGTGCGGTTCGCCCACGGTGAATCGTGCGACTACGCAGACTTGCACCGCGCCGCGAGAAGCCCCGTCGCCGCGCCGAGGTCGAGATCAGCCACCAGCAGCCCCTCTGTGCCGTACGGCTGCCACGCGAGCACGCTCCCATCCGGCCGGATCACCGCCGATGTGGTCGGCGATCCATCACTCGCGCAGTTGACGCTCGCGAAGTAGCAGGTGTTCTCGGCCGCACGGCACAGCATCGCTTTCTCGTGAAAGGTGTTCCTCGGGTCGGCGAAGGCGGCTGGCCGATAGCCGCCCGGCGCCGCCTCGTGGAAGTGCGGGTGGAAGACGACCTGCGCGCCGCGCCGCGCGGCCCAGCGGACCGTTTCGGGGTAGCGCCACCCCTCGTGGCAGATCACGACCCCGAACGTCAGCGGGCCGGCGTGAAAGACCCGACGCTCGGTCCCGGGCGCATAGAGACAGTCCTCGGATGGATCGAGCTGCACCTTGTCCTGGAAGCCGACGATCGTCCCGTCGCGATCGATGACGAGCGCCGTGGCGCGAGGGAGGGCGTCACCGACAACGCGCTCGGTCCCGAGCACCACGGCGACGCTCGCCGCGGCCGCCGCCCGGGCGATGGCCGCCCACGCGCGCTCGAGGAACGCCGCGTCGGCGGGCAGGACCGCCTTGTCCGGCGCGCGGTAGCCCGGGACGTAGCACTCCGGAAAGCACACGATCGCCGCGTGCTCGGCCGCCGCGCCCGCGATGGCTCGTCGAACCTTCGCGACCGATTCGTCCGGCGTCGCCGGATGCCGGAGGTTCGCCAATGCGATTCTCACGACGGTCATGCGTGCCCTCGCTGCTGCATCGCGGGAGTCTCCACGGTGAGGTCATCGGGCGCCCCTGCCGCAGGGGGGATAGGGGCGCAGGCGGCCCGCGCCCCGTCACGGCCGCGACGAGCGCCTGACGCTCACCAAATCTGCGCGCGGCGACGAGTACGGACCAGGGGCCCCCGGCGCGCTCGCCATCGCGCCGACGCCCGCGCCGCGGAGTGGGAGGCCATCGCCACACCCCGCGCGGGCACCGTGCCCTACGACGACCACGGCACGCCGCAATCGTACACCTGCTTCGCCATCAACGCCGGGCCGAAAACCCATCTCAAACTTCAGGTGCTCGGTAGGCTTCTTGCTGCCCCGCTGGGGAGACAGCGCGTTCAGCAAGCAGAGCGAGGTGAGCACCACCTGCGCCCGGATCTGGCCGAATCACGGCCGGGCCGCTGATCCGCTTCCGACTCTCGGACCGTGAGGACATACCCATGAAGCAACTCGACGTGATCGCCGCGATCCTGCTGATCGTCGGCGGATTGAACTGGGGACTGGTCGGCCTCGCCAACTTCGATCTCGTGGCCGCGATCACCGGCGCTGGGCGCTTCGGTGAAAAGAACGCACTCGGCGCCCTGATCTACACCCTGGTGGGCCTCGCCGCCGTCTACCAGCTCGCCGCCTGGAAGGCGATCCAGCGGCGCTGGCACGCGGTCTAAGCGAGCCACATCGCACGGCCGGCCTCCGATGCCCTGCCGGGGCCGGCCCCCGGCACTCCGCCGCTCAGAGGAGCTGCGGGTTGCGCTGCCACACCGCGTACGTGAGCGCCGACGCGAAGGTGACCCACCCCAGGTACGGGAGCAGCAGCACGCCCGCCAGCGGGCGCACGCGCCAGAACAGGGCGGCGGTGATGACGATCAGCACCCACAGCACCACGACGTCCACCAGCGCGAGCGCCCCCCGCCGCCAGGCGAAGAAGAGCCACGTCCAGAGCGCGTTCACCGCGAGTTGCACGACGAACAGCGCGAGCGCCACGCGCGCGCCGCGAACGCCGCGCGCCTCCCACACGAGCCAAGCGGCGATCCCGATGAGGAGATACAGGACGGTCCACACGGGATCAAAGAGCCACCCGGGCGGCGCCCACGCCGGCCGCGCGAGCTGCCGATAGAACGCTCCCGCGTCAGCCGATGCGACCCCGCCGATCGCCGCCGCCGCGAAGCTGATGAGCAGCCAGCCGCCGAGGGCGAGCAAACGCCTGGACATATGCAGCCTCGTCGCGTTTCGTTGGCACGCTAGTAGCACCTGCCACAGCAAATTATGGACTGGCTCACCGACCCGAATGCGTGGATCGGACTCCTCACGCTGACCGCGCTCGAGATCGTCCTCGGGATCGACAACATCATCTTCATCGCGATCCTGAGCTCCAAGGTGCTGCCGGCCGACCAGCCGAAGACGCGACGCCTCGGGCTCCTCGGCGCGTTCGTCACGCGGCTGCTGCTCCTCGTGAGCATCGCCTGGATCGTCCGCCTCACGCGCCCGCTCTTCGAGGTGCTCGGCCGCGGCGAGTAGGATCGCGGCGCGTCAGTCCCGTCTCACCCGTCGCGCGAGGGGGAACAGAAAGGGGGTGGTGCTCTTGTAGCGCGTGTACACCTCCCCGAACCGCTCCTCCAGCTCTCGCTCCTCGATGAGCTTGTGGTAGGAGAAGATGGCTGCCGCGAAGCACCCCACGCCGCCGTAGAGCGCGGTACGACTGTTCGCGACGAGCGCCCACCCCGCCAACCAGAAGATGGCGCCCAACGCCATGGGGTTTCGGCAGAAGCGATACGGCCCCGTGGTGAGCATTCGTTTCGTGGGGACGAGCGGGAGCGGCGTCCCCTTCCCGTTTCTGTGCTGCCAGTAGATGGAGCTGGCCAACCACGGGACGCCGATCGCGAAGCAGGCGGCCGCGAACAGGCGCGCCGTGCCCGCCGACGCGAGCGGGCCGAGCCGGAGGACCGCATCCAGATACCGCCCCGCCACCACGAGCACGAGCGGGATGAGCCCCAGCTCGAGCGACGCACCGGCGAGCACCGCGGCGCCGATGTGCAGCGGGCGGTATGTCGCCCGGGACCGGTTCACCATGAAACGGACGATGGGATCGACGAATCGGCGCATGGTCGTCAACGATGCGCTGTCAGATGTCGCCGTGCATCGCAGTGGACGCGCGCGGGCAGGAAGTGGAGACGATCGGTCATTTGCCGAGCGGCACGTCGCGTGCAGCTTCCGCGCTCCCGCACCACACCAGCGCACGCCGACCCACTACTGAGGAGTTGTGTACCATGAGCAAACGTGCTGAAGCCCTCGCCGACCGTCTCGAGGCGGGGGCGGGCGCACTCGTCGCCTTCGCCGACACTCTTACGGAGGCCGAATGGCAGACGCGTGTTCCCCACGATGGACGCAAGATCGGCGTGATCGTGCATCACGTCGCGAGCGTCTACCCGGTGGAGATTCAACTCGCGCAAACGCTCGCCGCCGGCACGCCGGTCACCGGCGTGATCCCGGAAGACATCAACGCGATGAACGCCGGCCATGCCCGGGACAACGCCGACGTCACGAAGGAGGCGGCGCTGGAGCTGCTGCGGCGCAACAGCGCGGCGGCGGCGACATCGATCCGGGCACTTAGCGACACGGAGCTCGATCGCGCCGCGCCGGCCTCGCTCTACGGCGATGCGCCGGTCACCTGTCAGTTCATGCTCGAGGACCACGCGGTCCGGCACAGCTATCACCACCTGGCCCGGCTCCGAACGACGCTGAGGCGCTGATCGCATCCGGGGCCTGATCCGCGAATCGCGCGACGCGACGGCGCCGGTCCCCGAGCACGCTGGGGGCCGGCGCCGCCGCGTCGTGGCCCGGGGGGGGTGCG
>JADGGM010000150.1 GCA_019689955.1 Gemmatimonadaceae bacterium | reverse complement strand
GCGGGTGCTTTATTTTAACCGCGGCGCCGGGGGGCTGCGCCCGGGGCGCCTCGGGACCGGCGGGGAACCCGCCGTTACCAGCTTATCGTGCCCTGCTTGGAGGTATCGACCTGCTCTTGCTTCCCGGCCTTGAACAGGAAGGCCTCCATGTTCTTGGTCAGGAAGGCGCGAGCCTGCGGGTCCATGAGGTTGAGGCCGTAGTGGTTGATCAGCATCGTCTGCTGCCTCAGCCACTGCCCCCAGCACTCGGTGCAGATCTCCGCCTGTGCCCGCGCCCCGATGGGGCCCGGGAAGGGCGGTCTATCGAACCCCGCTTGGGTCTTTCCGCAGCGGGAGCACGTCACATCGGCCATGGGCCACTCCTCGCGCTACGCACGCGCGTAGCGCACCCTCGCCAGCCCCAGAAGCTGGAGCAAACGAATGTACATCCAGCCGATGTCGAACTCGTACCAGCGTGCCGTGAACCTGGCCGAGTGCGGATCGGCGTGATGGTTGTTGTGCAGCTCCTCGCCGGCCAGCCAGATGGCGATCGGCGAGATGTTGCGGCTCTCGTCTTTCACATTGAAGTTGCGATAGCCGAGCGCGTGCCCCACGCCGTTGATGATCCCGGCCGCCCAGAAGGGGATCCAGAGCATCTGCACGCCCCACACGAGGGGGCCGATGTAGAAGCCGAACAGGTAGATGTCGATCCCCAGCATGATGACGATGCCGAGCCATGGCAGCCGCGCGAGCACGTAGCGCTCGAGCCAGTCGTTGGGCGTCCCTTTCCCGTACTTCTCGAGGACGCCCGGCTGGCGAATCGCCTTCCGGTAGTAGAACGCGCCTTTGAGGATGATGTTCCGCAGCCCTTCGAGCACGGGGCTGTGGGGATCCCCCTCGCGGTCGGCGAAGGCGTGATGTTTCCGGTGGCAGGCGACCCATTCCTTCGTGACGATCGACGTCGAGAGCCAGAGCCAGATGCGCATCGGGATCTCGGCGAGCTTGCTGAAGGTCACCCCGCGGTGCGTCTGCGAGCGGTGCAGGAAGAGTGTGACACAGACATTCGTGATGTGGCCGGCGATGATGATGAACAGCACCGGCTTCCACCAATGCGAGGCTAAAGCCGCGAACCCTGGCATTGCTTCGTCATGCTCCTGCTGGGGTGTATCGGAGTGCCGCGGACGCGGCAGGGGGGACGACCGAGAATCCGGCCCCGGCGGAATGGGGGGCCGAGGCTGGATTGCGTCGAAATGTAAGCCGTTGGCGGGGTTGTGCCAACATAGCGCTCGAGGTCAGCGTCCATCTCCTACGGGACTTGTGAGGCCGCCGGCGGTAACGGGGCCCACCGGGGAGGGCGGCGGGGCCTTTCCCCAGGCGTCGTTGGCGGCGTTCCAATCGGGGACCGTGGGATCTGGCCAGAGCCGGGCGCCCACCACGCGCCCGCGCACTGGGACGGTCGCGGCGTACCGGTCGCCGGCGGTCCAGATCTGAACCGGGAGGTGCACATCGTCGGTCGAGCCATCGGCGAGCACGAGGCGCAGGTCCACGGGGAAGGGGATCGATGTGTGCTTGGTGAGGACCACCGTTGCACGGTACGCGCCATCGGAGACGACGGTGGTCACGGAGTCGATCCCGATGTCGAGCACATCGGTGGAGTAGAAGAAGCTCCGCCAGAACCACGATAGGTCCTGGCCAGCGTAGCTCTCGATGGTGCGGAAGAAGTCCCCGGGCGTGGGGTGCTTGAAGGCCCAGCGGCGGATGTACTCGCGGAAGGCGCGGTCGAACACGGTGCGCCCAACGACGTGATTGCGCAGCGTGAGGAGCACGGCGGCCGGCTTGCGGTAGCCGATGGCGCCGAGCGCGCCGGCGTTGATGCGGTCTGGCGGCGTCATGAGCGGCGCCTGCGTCCCGTTGGCGACGGCGGCGCGCCAGTTGGCCATGTAGGTGGGCCACAGGCTCTTGCCGGGCTCACGTGCTTCGTTGGAGAAGGTGTTGATGTAGGTGTTGAACCCTTCGTCCATCCACGCGTAGCGCCGCTCGTTCGAGCCGACGATCATCGGGAACCACTCGTGGCCGTGCTCGTGGTCGATCGTGCCGAAGGCGCCCTGCGGCTGCGGGGCGTAGTGCACCATGACGAACATGGGGTACTCCATCCCGCCCACGGGCCCGGCGACGGCGGTGGCCTGCGGGTACGGGAAGGGGTAGAAGCGCGTGGAGTAGGTGCGAATGGTCCACTGCACGTTCTCGGCAGCGCTCTCCCACCCGCGGCCGGCCTTGGGCCACTGGTAGAGCGCCTGGCAGAGCACGCCGTTCCAGCTCGTGGCATCCCAGCGAAAATCGGGAGCGCCGGCCCACGCGACATCGCGCACGTTCTGCGCGCGGAAGTGCCAGCGCTTGGTTCCCGGCGTGGGGGTGGCCACCGCCTCGGCGAGTGGGATGATCGGCACGACGGTGTCCGACTTGGCGGCGGCCGCGAGGCGCGCGCGCTGTGCGGGGGTGAGCACCTCCTGCGGGTTCTGGAGCACGCCGCTCCCGGCGATGGTGTAGCCGGCGGGGGCAGTGATGGTGTAGTCGATGTCCCCGTACTCGAGGTAGAACTCCCCCTGCCCGATGTAGGGATCGGTGTTCCACCCACGGACGTCGTCGTACACGACCATGCGCGGATACCACTGGGCGATCTCGTAGAGCGAGCCGTCGCGCCCCATCCGGTCGGAGCCGTGCTCGGGGACGCGGAAGCGGAAGTCGATCGCGATGGTCGTCTTCCCCCCCTTCGGCACGAGCGGGGTGGGGAGCTCGATGCGCATCATCGTGTCGTTGATGTGCGACTCGGCGCGCGCGCCGTTGACGGTGATGTTGCGCAGCTCGTAGCCGCCCTGGAACCCACGCACCCCCCACCGCGAGTCCTGCGGAAAGAGCGCGGAGCCGATGCTTCCGGGGCGATAGAGGTTCTGGTCGAGCTGCAGCCAGACGTAGCGCAGGGTGTCGGGCGAGTTGTTGGTGTAGGTGATCGCGACGTGCCCGGCGATGGTCTGCGCGGCGGTGTCGAGGGCGGCGGTGATGGTGTAGTCGGCGCGTTGCTGCCAGTAGCTCGGCCCCGGGCGTCCGTCGGCCGAGCGGTATTGATTGGGCCCGGGCCACGCCATCTGGTCGAGGCGGGCGAACGCGTCGAGGTTCGCCGTGAGCGCGGGCGCGGGGGCGAGCGAGGCGCGCGCCGCCGGCGGGGCGACGACGAGCCGGGGGAGCGAGTCCACGCGCACCGGCACGGGCGCGGGCATGCGCGGCTGCGCGGGGTGGCTGCACGCCGCGAGGGCGAGCGCGAGCAGGACGAGTGGCCGCTTCGTCATCGGGAACGTCTGGGAGAGGGTGGAGGAGTCACGCATACGTCGAAAAGTGCGGCGGGAGCGCGCGCGGGGGAAGTAGAGCTCGACAGCGCTCCGCACTTGCCGTCGCCGCGCGTGGTGCGTAGCGTGCTCGGAGTGACCAGCAAGCCGCAGCGCGCGACTGCCGCGCACGTCTCCGCTCCCATGCCGCTCGCTGGGCGCGCGACGCCGGAGGGTACGGCGCGATTCGCGGCGCGATTCGCGGCGCGATTCGCGTCACGGTTCGCCGCCGACTTCTATCGCCCGCTCGGCGGGACGGGGCTCACCGCCTCCTCGATCGGCCTCGGCACGTACCTCGGCGCGTGCGACGACGCGGACGACGAGGCGTACGTCGACGCGGCGCACCACGCGCTGGCGAGCGGGCTCAACGTCCTCGACACGGCCATCAACTACCGGTGCCAGCGCTCCGAGCGCGCGCTGGGGCGCGCGCTCTCGCGCGCCGTGCGCGGGGAGACCGTCGCGCGCGACGAGGTGGCGGTGTGCTCCAAAGGAGGGTACGTCCCGCTCGACGGGAGCGCGCCGCAGACGCGCGAGGCGTATCTCGCGTACCTCGAGCGGGAGTATTTCGCGCCCGGGATCATGAGCCCGAGCGACGTGGTGGCCGGCGGCCACTGTCTCGCGCCCGCGTACCTGGGCTCGCAGATCGACCGCAGCCGCGCCAACCTCGGGTTGGAGACGATCGATGTCTACTACGTGCACAACCCGGAGCAGCAACTGGACGTGATCTCTCCGGAGCAGCTGCGGGACCGTCTGCGGACGGCGTTCGCGCTCCTCGAGGAGCGGTGCGAGCGCGGGGAGATCGGGGTGTACGGGTGTGCGACGTGGAACGGCTTCCGCGTGCCGCCCGAGGCGCGCGGGCACCTGAGCCTGGAGATGCTGGTGGCGCTGGCACGCGAGGTCGGGGGGGAGAGGCACCACTTCCGTGTCGTGCAGCTCCCGGTGAACCTCGCGCTGGCCGAGGCGGTACGCGCCCCCACGCAGCCGCTCGGCGCGCAGCGTGTCACGCTCCTGCAAGCCGCGGCGGAGCTCGGGATCGCGGTGGTTGCGAGCGCCTCGCTCCTCCAGGCGAAGCTCGCGTCGAGCCTGCCGGCGCAGATGCGCGACGCGCTCCCGGGGTTCACGTGCGACGCGCAGCGGGCGATCGCCTTCGTGCGATCGCTCCCGGTGATCAGCACGGCGCTCGTGGGGATGAAGTCCCGGAGCCACCTGAAGGAGAACCTCGCGGCGGCGAAGCAGAAGTAGGGGGGCGGCCGCGACGCGCGGGCGCCGTTCAGGCGATGTCCACCTCCTGCATCTCTCCGCTGTCGTACGCCACGCGCACGATGCGGTGGGCGTTCGTGTCGGCGACCAGCGCCCATGCGGGGCCGCACGCGACGCCGCTCGGCTCGTGGAGCCCGCGCACCCAGGTGGTTGCCGCGCGCGTGGCGGGGTCGACCCACTTGAGGGCGTCGTTGTACGAGTCGGCCACGAGCAGCCGGCCATCGGGGTGGCGTGCGATCCCCTGCGGGTGCTGCGCGAGCGCCGCGTCGCCGACGCCATCGCGGTCGCCGAAATCGTACAAGCCGGTGCCGATGATCGTCCCGACCTTCCCGTCGGGATCGGTGTCCGACCACCGCACCGCGCTCGACTCGGCGTCGACGAAGTAGAGCCGGTGCGCGTCGGACGTGATCCCCATGGGCTGCGCGAGCGCGGCCGAGTCGTTTGGAGCGTCGGCGATGTCCTCGCGAAAGGTGCCGCTGTGCACGCGGGTGGTGCGTGTCCTGGGGTCGAGCGACCAGAGCTGGTGAATCCCCGCCATCGCGATGTAGAGGGTGCCGTGCACCATCGTCACGTCCCACGGCGACGACATGGCTCCAGCCTGCTGGTCCGCGCGCGTGCGGAGCTGTCGCCCGGTACCGGCGACCGTGTGGATCGCGCCCGTGGAGAGATCCACCGCGCGGACGGCGTGGTTCTCCGAGTCGGCGACGTAGAGGAGATCACCGCGGAAGGCGAGCCCTTGCGGGGCGTTGAACGTGCCGTCGACCCCGTCGTCGAACCCTGCCTCCCCGCGCCCAACCACGCGCTCGATCGTCGCGCGCTTGCCGTCGGGTGCGAGACGGGCGACGATCACGCGGTGATGCCCCGTGTCGGCGATCGCGAGGCGGTCGCCATCGAGCGCGACCTTCCCAGGGTAGCGGAGCAGGGCTGGGGCGATCGCAGGGGGGTCGGGTGGAAAGTGCATCGGTCGGCGCTCGAGCAGCCCTTCGCGCGAGAACATCTCGATCATCCGCTCGATGAGCGGCACGAGCCCGGCGGCAGTGAACTCCCCGGCATGCGTCCCGACCACGCGCCCCGTGGGGTCGACGACCGCGAGCGTGGGCCACGCGTTGACCGCGTAGCTCCGCCAGATGCGGAACTGGCGGTCGTTGACAATGGGGTGCGTGTTCCCCAGGCGAAGTGCCGCCTCGCGGATGCGCGCCGTGTCGCGCTCCGTGCGGAACTTCCCGCTATGGACCCCGATGACGGTCAGAACGTCGGGGTAGCGCTGCTCCAGCTCCCGCAACTGCGGGAGTACGTGGATGCAGTTGATTCAGCCGTACGTCCAGAAATCGAGAAGGACGATGCGGCCGCGTACGCTCTCGAGCCGCAGCGGAGCGCCGCCGGTGTTGATCCAATCGAGCCCGGACGGAAAGTCCGGGGCGTGGACGATCCCAGAAGCAACGGAGTCTGGCATGCGCGGTACCGGACGAGGGGTAAACGTCAGGGGAATGACGATGCTACTGAAACAGGGGGATGAAGCCGGCTTGCTCGAAGTCCCGGTCGCCCGTGGCTGCGTGCCGTAAGCCTCGCCCCCCTGACCCGTCGAAACAATTGCGATATGTGCACGGTTGAGCTCCAAGCAGCTTCCGTCGATCGCCGCCACGGTGTACGCGAGTCCTTCCCTACGCGCCCCCAACATAGCAGCTACGCCCGTAGTACCCATCATCGAAATAGCGCATGAAGAACCATGTAGTGGCATCAGCGTCGGACCACCGCCTCCCGGATGGCCGCTTTCGGAACCCCTGGCCCGGGGTCGTCGAGCACGGATTCGCCGACGTGCTGCGCTGGTATCGCGAGCGCCGAACGCGGCCGGGCGCCTCCGCGCCGCCCCCGACGTTCCCTACCGTCGCGCCGAGCTTCTCACATCCCCGCGCCGACCCCGCCGCGCTCTCGGCGACGTGGGTGGGGCACTCGACCGTGCTCGTCCAGCTCGGCACGCTCAACGTGCTCACGGACCCGATGTGGGGGGAGCGGGCATCCCCGTTTCGCTGGATCGGCCCGCGTCGTTGGGCCCCGCCCGGGGTCGCGCTCGATGCGCTCCCGCCGATCGACCTCGTCCTCCTCTCGCACAACCACTACGACCACCTCGACGCGCCGACGGTGCGCGCCCTCGCGGCGCGCCACCCCGAGGCGCACTGGGTGGCGCCGCTCGGCCTCACCCCCCTCCTCCAGCGCCTCGGCGTACGCCGGATCTCGGAGCTCGACTGGTGGGACGAGGTGACGGTCGGCGCCGCGCGCGTGGCGTGCACGCCGGCACAGCACTTCAGCGCTCGCGGGCTCACGGACCGGATGCGCACGCTCTGGTGCGGGTGGGCGGTACGCACCGAGACGCACGCGCTCTTCTTCGCCGGGGATACGGGGCTGCACCCCCTCTTCTCGACCATCGGCCAAGCGTACGGCCCCTTCGACCTCTCCCTCCTCCCCATCGGGGCCTACGACCCGCGGTGGTTCATGCGCCCCGTCCACATGGACCCCGAGGAAGCGGCGCAGGCATTCCGCGACCTGTGCGCCC
>JADGGM010000149.1 GCA_019689955.1 Gemmatimonadaceae bacterium | reverse complement strand
CCTGAGGAGGTCGAGTCTGGGGGCCTCGGAGATGTGTATAAGCGAGAGGGGGAAGGGGGGCGGCCCGGTCCTCTCCCCCCCGCGAGGCACGCCCGTAGGCGCGCGTCGTCTCGGGGTGTGATACGTTACGAGTGGTATCGCGGTCCCATTCGTCACGCACGTCCCCCGATCCGATGCGCCAGCCCGCTCCGCCGTCCGCCGCTCGCCGTCCCGCCGTGGTGCTGTTCAGCGGCGGGCTCGATTCCACCACGACGCTTGCGATCGCGCAGGCGGAGGGGTTCGACGTGTACGCGCTCACCTTCCGCTACGGGCAGCGGCACGAGGTGGAGATCGACGCGGCGCGGCGGATTGCGGCGCGCATGGGGGTCGCGGCCCACGTGGTCACCGACATCGACCTCCGCGCCTTCGGGGGATCGGCGCTCACCAGCGACATCGCGGTCCCCAAGGGGCGCTCCCCCGAGGCGATGGCGGACGGGGAGATCCCGGTCACCTACGTGCCGGCGCGGAACACGATCTTCCTCTCCTTCGCGCTCGCGTGGGCCGAGGTCCTCTCGGCGAACGACATCTTCCTCGGGGTGAACGCGCTCGACTACAGCGGCTACCCCGACTGTCGCCCGGAATACATCGCCGCCTTCACGCGGATGGCGACGCTGGCCACCAAAGCCGGCGTGGAAGGGCGACAGTCGCTCACGATCCACACGCCGCTCATCCAGCTCACCAAGGCCGAGATCATCCAGCGCGGTCTCGCGCTCGGCGTCGACTACTCGCTCACCCGCACCTGCTACGATCCGAGCCCCACGGGCGACGCGTGCGGCGCGTGCGACGCCTGCCTCCTCCGTCTCCGCGGCTTCGCCGCGAACGGGCTCGCGGATCCGGTGCCGTACCGTCCCGAGGCACGTGTGACGCGATGACGTACGCCGTCAAGGAGATCTTCTACACGCTCCAGGGGGAAGGCGCCAACGTCGGGCGCCCGGCGGTGTTCTGCCGCTTCGCCGGGTGCAACCTGTGGACGGGGCGCGAGCGCGACCGCGCCTCCGCCATCTGCACCTTCTGCGACACCGATTTCGTGGGGACCGACGGCCCCGGCGGCGGCCGCTTCCCCTCGAGCGACGCGCTCGCCGACGCGGTCGCACGCGCCTGGCCTGGCGACGCACCGGACCGCGCGCGCCGGTTCGTCGTTTGTACGGGGGGCGAGCCCCTGCTGCAGCTCGATGCCCCGCTCGTGGATGCGCTGCACGCGCGCGGGTTCGAGATCGCCGTGGAGACCAATGGGACGCAGCGCCCGCCGGAGGGGATCGACTGGGTGTGCGTGAGCCCCAAGGCCGGGGCCGAGCTCGTGCTGCAGCAGGGGGATGAGCTGAAGCTCGTCTTCCCGCAGGACGGCGCGGAGCCGGAGCGGTTCGCCGGGCTCCCCTTCCGCCACTTCTTCCTCCAGCCGATGGACGGACCGCACCGCGCGCGCAACACCGAGCTGGCACTGCGGTACTGCCTCGCGCACCCACAGTGGCGGCTCAGCCTCCAGGTGCACAAGCTCCTCGGGATCCCCTAAACTGCCCATTGCTTCCGCCCGGGGAGCACTTTACGCGCGGCGGTTGCCGGGGAGGTGGTGGATCGTTCCGCCTGCGGCAGGGGCACAACGTCCGTAGTCGCCGAGGGGCCCGAAACGAGTTAGGCCCCTCTGCGTCATCGTGTTATGGAGACGGACCAGATCGTTGGGGCGTCCCCCCTCCCGCCGGCGCCCCAGGAACGAAGCGATTGGGCTGCGCCGTTCCCCTTCCTCGTCATCATCTACGCGATCGTCTACATCGTGCTGCGCGCGATGGGGCTCGGGGGAGATGCGTTCCGGTCTATCGCCGCGCGGTTGGGCTTCCTCCCGCTCAACGCCTCGGTGGTCGCGCTCGCGTGGCACGCCTCGCGGCGCCCGGGGATCGACCCGCGCGCCGCCACGGCGCTCCGTTACATCGCGGACGCGTTCCTGTGCATCCTCGCCGGGAACGCCGTCTCCATCTACGTGGGGATGGTGCTCCACGGCAACCCGGGGGATAGCTGGGCGAACGTCTTCTACTTCGCGATCTACCCGCTGCTGCTCGCGGGGCTCCTCTCCTTCCCGCGCACGCGCCGCCAGCTCCATGAGCACCGGAAGTTTCTCCTCGACGCCGCCGCGGTGCTGCTCGGCGGCGGGATCGCGATCTGGTATCTCATCGTCCGCCCCACGACGCTCGCCCACCACCTGACCCCGGTGGGGAGCGCGATCGCGCTCGCGTATCCGCTGTGTGACCTCCTGCTCGTGCTCGGGATCACGACGTTCCTCCTCCGTCGCCCGAGCGAGAGCCGGAGCTGGCCCGTCGCGCTCTTCATCGCGGGGCTCATCACGTTCACGATCTCCGACCTGGCGAACGACCTGGTGTTCCTCGAGTTCGGCTGGTTCGGGTTGAGCTGGACCGACCTCTCCTACCTGTTGACGTACTGCCTGCTCATCACCGGGCTCGCGCGGTTCACGTGGCCCGAGCGGGTGGGGAGCGCGCCCGCGGAGCAGCCCGACAGCGCGATGAGCGTGCAGCCCTTCAGCCCGTTGCCGTACGTCGTGATCGCGCTCGATTACGGGCTCGTCGTGGCGCTGTCGATGCGCGAGTGGCCGGCGCCGCTCGCCATCCTCGCGCTGGGGGCGATGTCGGTCGCGGTGCTGGTGATCGGGCGGCAGATCGCCGCGGTGCAGGAGAACGTGCGCCTGGTGGCCGAGCGGGCGGCGAGGGCGAACGAGGCCCGCTTCCGCTCGCTGGTGCAGCATTCGTCGGACGTGATCGCGATCGTGGGGGAGGACACGATCATCCGCTTCGTGAGCCCGTCGGTGAGCCGCATCTTCGGCTATGAGCCGTCCGAGCTGGTGGGGACGCGCCTCGCCGACCTCCTCCACCCCGACGACGCGGCGAACGCGATGGCGTCGTTCTTCACGGCGGCGAGCCGCCCAGGGGTGACCGCGCCGACCGAGTGGCGCGTGCGCCACTACGACGGCCGGTGGCTCCACGTCGAGACGGTGGGGACGAACCTGCTGCACGAGCCGACGGTGCGCGGGATCGTGCTCAACACGCGCGACATCAGCGAGCGCAAGGCGCTCGAGGCGCAGCTCACGCACCAGGCGTTCCACGATCCGCTCACCGGGCTGGCGAACCGGGTGCTCTTCCTCGACCGCGTGAGCCACGCGCTCACCCTCGTGCGCCGGCACTCGCAGGCGCTCGCGGTGTTGTTCGTGGACCTCGACAGCTTCAAGACCATCAACGACAGCCTGGGGCACACGGCGGGGGACCGGCTGCTCATCACGATCGCCGAGCGGCTCCTCACCTGTGTGCGCACGGCCGACACGGTCGCGCGGCTCGGGGGCGATGAGTTTGCGCTGCTCATCGAGGATGCGACCGACGACAACGCGGCGACCGCGGTGGCCGAACGCGTCGCGGCCGCGGTACGGCACCCCATCCAGCTCGAAGGGAAGGAAGTCTTCGTCACGGCGAGCATCGGGATCGCGACGGCGACAGATGAAGGGAGCGCGTCCGATCTCCTCCGGAACGCGGACATGGCGATGTACATGGCGAAGAGCCGCGGCAAGGCGCGGTACGAGCGGTTCGAGCCGGGGATGCACGCCAAGGCGCTCGAGCGCCTCGAGCTGCAGGCGGACCTGCGCCTCGCGCTCGACCGGGGTGGGGAGCTCACCCTCCTCTACCAACCGATCGTGATGCTCCAGACGGGGGACGTGAAGGGGGTGGAGGCGCTCGTCCGCTGGAATCATCCGACGCGGGGGGTGCTCACGCCGATGCAGTTCATCCCATTGGCCGAGGAAACGGGGCTCATCGTGCCGCTCGGCCGGTGGGTGCTCCGCGAGGCGTGCCGGCAGGCGGCGCTCTGGGAAGCACGGCGCGCGACCGGGCAGCCGCTCACCCTCACCGTGAACGTCTCGGGGCACCAGCTCCAGTACGAAGCGGTGGTCGACGACGTGCGGAGCGCGCTCTCCGACAGCGGGCTGGATCCGCGCCAGCTCGTGCTCGAGATCACCGAGAGTGTGCTCATGCAGCAGAACGACGTGATCCTGGAGCGACTGCGCGCGCTCAAGGAGGTCGGGGTCCGCCTGGCGATCGATGACTTCGGCACCGGCTACTCCTCGCTCGGCTACCTGCAGCGGTTCCCGGTGGACATCCTCAAGATCGACAAAGCATTCGTCGACGACATCGGGAACGCCGGGACGGAGCCCGCGCTGGTGCGCGCGATCCTCGCCCTGGGTGAGACGCTCCAGCTCCAGACCATCGCGGAAGGGATCGAGCAGTCGCGCCAGCTCTCCGGCCTCCAGGAGCTGGGGTGCGAGATGGGGCAGGGCTTCTACTTCGCCCGGCCCGTGGAGGTGGTGGAGATCGACGCGCTGCTCGACGCCCAGCGCGTCGGCGTGAGCCCCGATCGGGCCAGGACGAGCCAGCCGTAGGGCGTCATCGGACCGCCCCGGGGACCACCCGGCGCGTAACGCACCACGGTCCGGACCTCCCCGTCACACATCGTTGCCATGGGGCAGACGGTGCCTTAACACCGCGCGGTTGGGGACGTCTCGTACTTGTACGTTGATCACCCGACCGGCATATTGGTCCCGCTTCCACGATGCGTCGCCCCCGCCGCTGCGGCGGCGCGCGCAGCCAGCCATGGCTGGCGACGTCGGCAAGGAGGTCGCCGTATGACGCACGATGCCGCTGACATCCGCTGGAGCGGAGAGCCGGTCGATGCGCCGCGCACGCGACTCGATCACGCCCTCCGCTCGCTCGTTGCGCCGACGGTTCCGGATCCGGCCCCGCTCCGCCACGCAGTCCACGAGTACGTGGCCGAGCTGCGGCGCGACGGCGCGACCATCGAGGCGACGGTGATCCACGTGAAGCAGGCGCTGGCGCGGATCGAGACGGGCAACGCGGACGTCCTGCTCCTCCCGGAGCGCCGCCGCCTCGCCGAGCAGATCGTGAGCTGGTCGATCGAGGCGTACTATCGGGCCGACTGATCGCGATGCGGGTGGGGGGACGCTCGGCGCGCCGTGGTGCTCTCGTCGTCCTGCTCTTGCTCGGCGTCGCCGCGTGCCGGGCCGAGCTGCACGGCGGCGCGGCGGCGCTCCACGACTCCCTCCCCGCCGCGACGGCGGTGAGCGCTGCCCCCACCATACCTCCCGACACGGCGCCGCATCCGGCGCGCGGGTTCATCTCGCTCGGGCCTGACGTCCGCACCTTCCGCGCGTGCGGCGCCGTGAGCGATGCCTGGATCGCCGACAGCACCGGCGACGCCCTCTGGCGCGTCTACGGCCGGCTGGCGGCGAAGACGTACGATCCACTCTACGTCGAGGTCATGGGCCGCTGGGCGCCGCCGCCCCCCGACGGGTTCGGCGCCGCGTACGGGCGCACGTTCGTGATCACGCGACTCCTCCGCGCCACGAACGCGCGCGGGAGCGCGGCGTGCGACGACCCACGCCCCGCGGGCGAGCTGCGCGCGCACGGCACCGAACCCTTCTGGACCCTGGAGATCGCGCGCGGACAGATCGTCTTCTCGCGCCCCGCCGACACGGCCGCGATCGTGTTCCCGTACACCGCGCCGCGTCCGCGCCCCGGCGGGCGCGTGTACACGGCGCGTACCGAGGCGGCGCCCCATCACACCATTCGCATCGACGCGCGTGAGGCGCCGTGCATCGACGCCATGTCCGGCGAGTACGACGCCGCCACCGTCGTCGTTACGCTCGACGGACGCCGCTATCGCGGGTGCGGCGTGATGCGCGACGACGGCGACGGCCCGTGATCGCGCCTCAGGAGGCGCCGAAGGTGATCCCGTGCTTCTCGCGCCCCAGCGCCGTCACGATCGCGCCGACCGCCAGGACGACCAGCGCCACGAGCGCCATCGCGTTCGCGTACGTCGTGCGCGCGGCGATCTGCGTCTGGAGGACGACCACCGAGCCGGCGATCAGCACGCCGCACTGATAGGCGAACCCCGGGAGGAATCCGCGCACCGAATCCGGCGCGAGCTCGGTGATGTGCGCGGGGATCACCCCCCACGCCCCCTGCACCATGAACTGCATGAGGAACGCCCCGGCCACGAGGAACGCCGTGGAGGGGGCAAACGCCCAGAGCGGGATGAGCAGGATCGCCAGCACGAGCGCGATCACGATCGCGCGGCGCCGCCCGATGCGGTCGGAGAAGAGCCCGAAGAGCACCCCGCCCGTGATCGCGCCGACCATCGAGAAGCCGGTGAGCAGCGCGCGCCGCGCCGGAGAGAAGCCCCAGTCGCGCTCGAGGAAGGTGGGGTACATGTCCTGCGTGCCGTGCGAGATGAAGTTCATCATCGCCATGAGCAGCGTGAGGTAGAGAAAGAGCCGCCAGTGTGAGACGATGGTGCGCCCCAGCGCGCGCCACTCCGTCTGTCGCGTGCGCTCCCACACCTCCGATTCCTTCACGCGCGCGCGCACGAAGAGCGCCAGGAGCGCCGGGAGCCCGCCGAGGAAGAAGAGCGGGCGCCACCCCCACCGCGGGAACACGAGGAAGTAGCACACCGCGGCGAGCAGGTACCCCGCCGCGTACCCTTCCTGGAGCAGCCCCGAGAGCACGCCGCGGAGCCGCGACGGCGCCTTCTCCATCGCCAGCGAGGCCCCGACCCCCCACTCGCCTCCCATGCCGATCCCGAACAGCGCGCGCAGCACGAGAAACGTCGTGTAGCTCGGCGCGAGCCCGGAGAGCACCTCGACCACCGAGTAGAACACGAGGTCGATCATGAGCGGGAGGCGCCGCCCGTACCGGTCGGCCATGATCCCGAAGATGAACGCGCCCACCGGGCGGAAGGCGAGGGTGAGCGTGATCGTGAAGGCCATCCGCGTGTCCGAGACGTTGAACTCCTTCCCGATCGCCGTGAGGCAGAAGACCACGAGGAAGAAGTCGAACGCGTCGAGCGTCCACCCGAGGAAGCTCGCCAGCACGGCGGCGCGGTGGTCGCTGGGAGCGTGGGTGGCGCGTGCGCGCGTCGCGGTCGCCGCGACGGTCTCGGTCATGGCGGGATCTCCGGAATCGGTGACAGGGCGCGGCGACGGAGCCGCGCGACGGCGTCGCCAACCTGCCGAATTGCCCACCGGCGCACAAGTAGCGCGCCCCCCCCCCCCCCCGGGGGGGGGGGGGGGGGCCCCGCGCGCGGGGGCCGCGGGGGCGGCGC
>JADGGM010000148.1 GCA_019689955.1 Gemmatimonadaceae bacterium | reverse complement strand
GGCGGCGATGGAGCAGGCGACAGGGAGCCGGTGTTGCTGGCTTGGCGTGCGCCAGTTATGTCATAGCTGAAAGCAGACAATGTGCAGACGGTAACGGCTGAGCGCCGGAGCTGCGCCTTCGCTCCGCTGGCCGGCCCTCCGGACCCCGCTCCGAGAGCGCTCTATTCAATGAGTGTCGTGCTCTCGCCCCGGGGGTGCAACATCGTGCGCGTCTTGATTTCGGTATATGTTCGGTATAGCGTAAATCCCCGGCCGACGCTGGCCGGTGAGTGGTGGGACCCGCTGTACCGCTCACGAGCCCCGATTGCGCGCCACGACCCATGCCTGCCCAACTCGCTGCGCTCCGGAAGCTGATCGAGCATCGCTTTCCGGATGCCGTCCCGCTCACGCAGCGAGTGGCGCGCCCTGTGGCCACGGGGATCGCCGCGCTCGATCGCATCCTCCCCGGCGGCGGGCTGCCGCGTGGGAAGCTCACGACGTGGGCGCCGCATGGGGCCGGCGCCATGGCCTTGCTGCGCGGAGCCTGTCACGCGGTGCGCGCGAGCGGGGAGCGCGCGGCGTGGATCCACGGCGCGGGGACGGTCGGGCCCTTCTGGGACGATGGAGCGCTGCTCATCCAACCCAAGGGGCGCATGGAGGCGCTGGTGAGCGCGGAAGTGGTCCTGCGCTCTGGCGGATTCGCGCTGGTGGTGCTCACCGGTGTGGATCCGGAGGGCACCGAGACGGTGCGGCTCACGCGCGCGGTGCGCGAAGGGGGGGGCGCGTTCGTCGCGCTCACCGCCAACGCGGCGCTGGCCATGCTCCGCCTCACCTCGCGCATCCTTCCCCATCGCTATCGGTGGCGTCGCGGCCCGTTCGACGAGCCGGCGTTGCCGGAAGCGGTCGCGATCGACGTGCAGGCGCGCGCGCTCGGCTGGAACGCCCGCACCACCGTGACGCTCCCGATCGCGTCCCATGACGTTCGTCTGTCTCTGGATCCCGAGCTGGTCGACCGGCGCGGATGTCCCCGGTGAGCCGCGCGCGTCGGACGAGTCGGCGGCGCTCGCGGTGGCGCTCCTGCGCGTGGCACCGCGGATCGCCATCGACGAGCCGCGCGGGCTCGTGTGGGGCGATGCGCGCGGGCTCCGAGCGCGTCCCGTGGCCGCGGCACTGCTCGCGTGTCTGGCGCAGCGTGGCTACACCGGCGTGCGCGCGGGGATCGCGGGGACCGCGATCGCCGCCGAGGTGGCGGCGCGGCACGCGAACCGTGCGCCGGCGCGCGCGCTCGTGCCCGCGGAGGCGGCCGCGCCGACCATCGTCCGTGTGCCTGCGCGCGCGGACCGCCGCTTCCTCGCACCGTACCCGATCGACGTGCTCGCTCCGTCCCCGTCGCTCGCCGCGATGCTCGCCGACGTGGGGATCGCGACGTGCGGCGAGCTGGCCGCGCTCGAGCGCGAAGCGGTGGAGGTGCGCTTCGGGCGCGAGGGGCTCGCGCTCTGGCGGCTCGCGCGGGGGGACGACCCGCGCCCGATCTTCGGCAAGGCGCCGCGCACGCTCCCCGCCGCCTCGGTGGACTGGGTGGAGTACACGCTTCACGGTACGGAGCCGCTGCTCTTCGTGATCAACCAGTTGGCCACGACGGTGTGCGCGGAGCTGTACGCGTGGGGGGAAGGGGCGCGCGCGATGGTGCTCGACTTCGCGCTCGCCGACCGCACGCGCGTCGCGTACCCGGTGCGCACCGCGCGCGCCACCGCGAACCGCGCGACGTGGATGCGGCGCATCCGGACCGAGCTGGAGGCGATCCGGCTCCCGGATGCCGTCACCGGGGTCACGTTGCGCGTGGAGGTGCTCGCGGGGGCGGAGGCGTCGCAGGGGGACCTGTTCGACCGCGGCTTCGCGACGGCGCGCGAGGTGGAGCGCGCGGTCGCGCAGCTCGTGGATGAGCGGCGCGCTGCGGTGATCGCGCTCGAGCCGAGCGCGCACCCGCTTCCCGAGCGGCGCGTGACGTGGCGGGCGAGCGAGTCGGTGGGGCTCGCGGCTCCGAGCGCGAGCGCGTCATCGCCTTCATCGTCTCCGTCGCCGCCTCCGCCGCGGCTCGGGCTGCAACTCCTCCCCGCGCCGCGCCGCATCGTGGCGACGGTGGAGCAGCGGCGCGGGTACGCGGTGCCGGTGCGGTATCGCGACGGGCGGAAGGACGTGCGGCTCGCCGGCGTCGCCGGCCCTGACCGGCTCTCGGGGAGCGAGCCCGGGGCGCGCTATGCGCGCGAGTACTTCCACGCGGTGACGGACGACGGGGTGCTCGTGCTCCTCTTTCGCGATGCGCGCTCGGATGTGTGGTACGTGCACGGGTGGTGGGATTGAGCTACGTGGAGCTGCGGGCGCACTCGGCATTCTCGTTCGGTGACGGGAGCGTGACACCGGAGCGGATGGTCGCGCGCGCGGCGGAGCTCGGGTACACGCACCTCGGGCTCACGGACGCGGCGGACCTGGGCGGGATCGTCCGCTTCGTCGCCGCGGCGAAGCGGGCGGGGATCGTGCCGATCATCGGGGCGGAGCTCAACGTGGATGGCCGGCCGGCGGCGTTCCTCGCGTGTACCGAGGAAGGGTACCGGCACCTCGCCGCGCTCGTCACGCGGGCGCGCTCGGGGGTGCTGCGCACGTCGAGCGACGTGGGGCGCGGGCCGCGTCGCGGGCGGCCGCGGGTGACGTGGCAGGACGTGGTGGAGCGGAGCGCGGGGCTGTACGCGCTCACCGGGCCGGCCTCGGGGCCCGTGGCGTCGCGGCTCGTGGCGGGGGACCTGGATGGCGCGGCGCGCGTGCTGGCGGAGTGGCGCGCGGTGTTCGGCGACCGGCTGGCGGTGGAGGTGCAGTGGCACCATGCCGGGCGCGTGGAGGAGGCGCTCGCCGGCGCGCTCATCGCCCTCGCCGCGCGGTGTCGCGTGCCGTGGGTCGTGTGCAACGACCCGCGCTACGTGGACCGGCGGAGCCGGCTGGTGCACGACCTGCTCACGGCGCTCCGCGCGGGGGTGGACCTCGAGACCGCGGCCGCACGCGGCGTGCTCCACCCCAACGACGGCTGGCAGCTCGTCGCGCCGGCGCGGATGCTCGTGCAGTGGCGTGGGCGCGAGGAGGGGATCGAGGCGAGCGAGCGGATCGCCGCGGCGTGTACCTTCGACGCGAAGTGGGTTCGTCCGCCGTTGCCGGGCTTCCCCGTGCCGCCGGGCGAGACCGACGACTCGTATCTCCGGGCGCTCGTGTACGCCGGTGCCCGGAAGCGGTGGGGCGGGGCGATGACCGCGCGGCACGAGCAGCAGTTGGAGCACGAGCTCGACGTCATCCGCCGGCTCGGCTTCGCCGGCTTCTTTCTCGTGATGTGGGATGCGGTGCGCGAGGCGCACGGGCGGGGGATCCTCGCGCAAGGGCGGGGGAGCGCCGCCAACTCCGCGGTCGCGTACTGTCTGGAGATCACGGCGGTGGACCCCGTGCGGCACGGGCTCCTCTTCGAGCGGTTTCTCTCCGACATCCGGATCGACGGGCAGACCGAGGCGCCCGACATCGACGTCGACTTCGAGCACGACCGGCGGGAAGAGATGCTCGACTACGTGTACGACCGTTACGCGCGCGCGAACGCGGCGATCACCTGCGTGGTGCAGACGTACCACGCGCCCAACGCGGTGCAGGACGCGATGCGGGCGCTGGGCTATCCCCCCGAGCTGGCGCTCCGCATCTCGAAGCGCGTGCACGGCCTCGCGCCCGCGGCCGGGGCGGCGGCGATGCGCGACGGGCTCGCGCGGGCGTGCGGGCTCGCGCTCGACGATGCGCGCGGGCGCACGCTGCTCGCGGCGCTCCGCGGGTTCGACGACCTGCCGCGGCTGCGCTCCACGCACCCCGGCGGCTTCGTGCTCTCCTCGCGCCCGCTCGGCGACTACGCGCCGATCGAGCCGACGACGATGGGGCGCACCATCGTGCAGTTCGACAAGGACGACCTCGATGCGGTCGGGATCCCCAAGTTCGACTTCCTCGGCCTGGGGGCGCTCTCGCACGTGCGCCGCGCGTTCGACCTGATCGAGCAGCGCACGGGGGCACGCCCGGAGCTGTACGCGCTCGACTACGAGGACCGGGAGACGTACGCGCTCATCGCCCGCGGCGACACGATCGGCACTTTCCAGATCGAGAGCCGAGCGCAGATCTCATCGATCGTGCACACGCGTCCGGAGCGGCTCTACGACATCGTGGTGCAGGTCGCGCTCGTGCGTCCCGGACCCATCCAGGCTCGCTTCGTGCACCCGTACACGCGCCGCCGGCGGGGGCAGGAGCCGGTCACGTATCTCCACCCGGAGCTGCAGCCGATCCTCGAGCGCACGCAGGGGATCCCGATCTTCCAGGAGCAGGCGATGGCGATCGCGATGCAGCTCGGCAAGTACACGGCGGCGGAAGCCGACGCGTTGCGCCGGACCATGGGGAACGACCGCAAGCGCGACCGGCTGCTGGCCGCGCTCGAGCAGTTGCGCGGCCGCATGACGACGCACGGTGTGCCGGACGACGTGGCCACGCAGATCGCCAAGGACCTGCAGAGCTTCGCCAACTATGGGTTCCCGGAGTCGCACGCGTGGAGTTTCGCGCTGATCGCGTTCGCGACGGCGTTCCTCAAGGTGCACTATCCGACGGAGTTCTACGCGGGGCTCATGAACGCGTGGCCGATGGGGTTCTACCCGTTGTCGACGATCGTGCACGATGCGCGGCGGCATGGGGTGGTGGTGCATCGCCCGTGTTTGCAGCATGGCGACTGGGAGTGCACGGTGGAGCCGATTCCGGGCGCGCCGCACCCGGCGCTCCGTGTGGGGTGGCGGCACGTGCGCGGGATCGGTGAGGCGGTGATCGACCGGCTCCGCGCGTGCCGCGATGCGGCGCCGTTCACGGGGATCGACGACGTGGTGCGGCGCGCGGCGCTCACGCGCGCGGAGGCATCGGCGCTCGCGCGCGCGGGCGCGTTCAGCGTATGGGAGCCGGACCGGCGCCGCGCGGCATGGGAAGCGCTGCGCGCGGCGGGAGACACGCTCCCGCTCGCGCCGGCGCGGCGCACGCTGCACGCGCCGGCGCCGATGACCCGCGACGCCGAGATCGCGCTCGACTACGCCGCGCTCGGCCTGAGCGTGATCGGGCACCCCATGGAGCGATGGCGCGCGTGGTGCCGGACGGCCGGCGCGCTCGACAGCGCGACGCTGCTGGAGTGCCGCGACGGGGAGCGCGTGATCGTGGCGGGGCTTGTGACCGTGCGCCAGCGCCCACAGAGCGCCAAGGGGACGGTGTTCGTCCTCCTGGAGGACGAGCTCGGGACGATCAACGTGATCGTGTCGCGCCGGCAGATGGAGGTGCATGGAGAGATCGTCCGGCACGCGACCTTCCTCGCGGTGTACGGGCGCGTGGAGTGGGACGGCACGCTGATCAACGTCATCGGCGAGAAGTTCAAGGCGCTCGAGAGCGAGGACGGGAACGTCCTCGCACACCGATCGCACGACTTTCATTGAGCGTAGCGCTCGGCACACGCACTCGCCGCGCCGCGGGGCGGCCGTGCGCGTGTCGTACTCCTGCTCGAAGCTGGTCGCAATGCGACGGCTCAGACCACGGCCGATCAGACACCACGCGCATCGAGCCAGACGAAGATCTCTCCGACCCGACAAGAGAAGCTGGGGAGAACCTCTTCACCTTCGAGGCGCTCGTGAGCCGCGAGGACGTACGCGTGGGCACCCGGACGGTACACCGCGACGGTGCGCGCTTTGGGGTCCACGACCCACACGAGCCGCGTTCCGGCGCCGAAGTAGTCGGCGATCTTCTCCTCGATCCCGGCCGCGGTATCTTCGGGCGAGAGCACCTCGACAGCGAGATCGGGGGCCGTGCGAAGGAACCCGCGCCCGATCCCTTCAGGGGGTACTCGCTGCTTGCTGACGAACGAGATGTCCGGAGCGCGCACGGTGTCCGGGTCGCTGAAGAGGTGCACGCCAGTGTCAGGGCTGAAGAGCACGCCGAGGTCGTGATCGATCACGTGGCAGAGAAGCATCCACGCGAACCGCATGATCACCGCTCCGTGCGGTCCGCTCGCGAGAGGCATGGTCCTCAGCTCTCCACGAACGAGCTCGTGACGCATGCCGTCGTCGGGCTTGTGCAGAAGCTCCTCGGCGGTCCACAAACGAGATCGATCGGGCAGTGTAGAGCAGGCGGGTATGGACATGGTGTGTGACCTCCGCGCCGGAGAGAGCAAGCTGTGAGCATGGGCGTATGCTACACTCCTCCACGCTGGGATCCATCATCGAAATACTTCGCCTTGTGTTTCCCCCACGCTTCATCGGCTGCTGCTGCCGCGCGACCATCGCGCTCCCGTCCGAGCTCGCGCTCGCCGTGCGGACAAAGCTGCTGGATCTGCTGCTCCCGCACGGCTGCCGCGCTCGGAGTCGCACAGGCCGGTGCTCAGATGGGGTCGTGGACGTGAGGTGCGCTTCGAGAACACGGGAGCCGCCAGCGATGCTCAGCGTATCCAGGCGAAGATGTCCTCGACTTGACAACTGAACCCGGGAACGATCTCCTCGCCGCCGAGGCGCTCGTGTCTCCCGAGGACGTACGGACGCGCGTCGGGTCGGTACACGGTCACGGTACGCGCCCGGGGGTTCACGACCCACACGAGCCGGGTCCCCGCAGCGAAGTAATCCGTGATCTTCTCTTCGATCTCGGCCATCGTATCTTCGGGCGAGAGCACCTCGACGGCGAGATCGGGAGCAATGCGGAGGAACCCACGCCCGATCCCCTCCGGTGGAATTCGCGCTTCGCTCAGAAACGAGATGTCGGGCGCTCGGACGGTGTCGGGCTCCCGGAAGAGGTGCACGCCCGTATCAGGTGTGAATACGCGCCCGACGCGGTGCTCGACCGCATGACGCCAGAGCATACCAAGGAGCGTCGTCGTCACGAGCCCGTGCGGCCCGCTCGCGAGAGGCATGGCCCTCAGCTCTCCGCGAACCAGCTCGTACCACACGCCGTGGTCAGGCATCGCGAGGAGCTCCTCGGCGGTCCAGCGTCGAGATCGATCGGAAGGCGTGGAAAAGATGGGCATGGACATGGTGTGCGACCTCTGCGCCGGTGGAGCCGAGCTGCGAACATGCCCGCATCCTACATCAGCCGGCGCGAGGGACCATCATCGAAATACTTCACGGCGTGATCCCCCCACGCGTCGCCAGCCGTCGCTTGCCGCCGGCCCCCTTCGGCGCCCCTCGGCGA
>JADGGM010000147.1 GCA_019689955.1 Gemmatimonadaceae bacterium | reverse complement strand
GTCGGGAAGGACGCCGACCTCGCCGCCTTCCCACTCCCGCCAGGCGCCCTCCACGCCGATCCCGCCGCCACCGCCATCTTCGCCCTCGGCGGATCCCCCGCACGTTTCGTCGCCGTCGCCGGCCAGGTCCGCGTCTGGGACGGGCACCTCGTCGACCCCGACCCGCACCTCCCCGCGCGCGTCGCGGACACCGCGGCGCTCCTTCGCGAAACGATCGGGTAACGCCCCGCGCGCCTGGCGGACCGCCCGCCCCGGCGGTTATCATCCAGAGGCTATATTTCGTTACTCACCAGGTGGGGGGCGCATGTCGGACGGCTCGTCGGGACGGACTCAGAAGATCTGGCGCGATGGACAGCTCGTGCCGTGGGAGGACGCGACCATCCATGTGATGAGTCACGTCGTCCACTACGGCTCCAGCGTGTTCGAGGGGATTCGCTGCTACGAAACCCCCGCCGGTCCCGCGGTCTTCCGCCTCCCCGAGCACATCCGCCGGCTGCTCGACTCGTGCAAGATCTACCGGATGCCGATCAAGCACACCGCCGAGTCGCTCGTGCAGGCATGTCTCGACACCGTCGCCGGGAACGAGCTGCGCGCCTGCTACCTCCGCCCGGTCGTCGTGCGGACGGGGGAGCAGATGGGGGTCTACTCGGCTGACGTGCCGGTGGAGACCTTCATCATCGCGTGGAAGTGGGGGCACTACCTCGGCGACGATGCGCTCAGGAACGGCGTCGACGTCTGCGTCTCCACCTGGCGGCGTTCGGCGCCCGACACCCTCCCGGCGCTCGCCAAGGCCGGGGGGAACTACCTGAGCTCGCAGCTCTCCAAGACGGAAGCGCGGATGAACCGCTACGTCGAAGGGATCATGCTCGACGCCTTCGGCTACGTCTCGGAGGGGAGCGGCGAGAACCTGTTCCTGGTGCGCGACGGCGTCGTGTACACGCCGCCGCTGGCGGCCGGAATCCTGCAGGGGATCACCCGCGACTCGGTGCAGCGGATCGCCCGCGATCTGGGGTACGAGGTCCGCGAGCAGAACATCCCGCGCGAGATGCTCTACATCGCGGACGAGCTGTTCTTCAGTGGGACGGCGGCCGAGCTCACGCCGATCCGCTCGGTGGACCGCATTCAGATCGGCGCCGGGAAGCCCGGGCCGGTTACGCTCGCCATCCAGGAGCAGTTCATGGGGATCGCGACGGGGAAGATCGAGGATCGGTACGGTTGGCTCACCCTGGTGTCCGACGTCGTCACGGCGGGAGCGGGGGCGGGTCGATGATGGTAGGAACTGTCGTGCCGGACACGAAGTTGCGGCACTTTGTCGGTCTCGTCAGTGTAATACGGGGCATGGGCGCCGCCATCCTGCGGCGCCAAGGGACTCGCTACGTGTCCTAGCACGCGGCATCTGCTCCCGCCCTGACGACCGAGGCGGGAGTTTCTGTATCTGGCGCTCTGGAGGGCCACGTGGTCGTCGGATGTCTGGCGTTGAACGCGTCGTTCGAACCGTTGACGATGGTGCCGATGCGGCGAGCACTGCGGTTGGTGCTCGACGGGAAGGCGGAGATCGTCGAGGCTGATGCCGACCGCGTCGTGCGGTCGGAGCGGCTGACGCTGCCGCGCCCCGCCGTCATCCGCTTGGTGAAGTTCATCCACGTGCCGCGCCGCTTCCGCCGCCAGGTCACCAACACGTTCCTCTTCGCGCGCGACCGCTACCGCTGCCAGTACTGCGGGCGCACGGCGGCCGAGCTCAAGCCGCGCGAGTCGCTCACCCGCGACCACCTGGTCCCGCTCTCCCGCGGCGGCACGAACGATTGGACGAACGTGGTCACTGCCTGCTCCCCCTGCAACACGCGCAAGGGGAACCGGATGCCGGAGGAGATCGGGATGCACCCGATGACCCTCCCGGTGGAGCCGCACTTCGTGCACCTGAGCTGGGCCGTCCGGCGGCTCACCCCCACGCAGTCGAAGTACATCCGGCTGTTCTACGGGGAGGAGACGCTGCACCAGCTCGAAGGGATGGAAGCGAGGAGCGCTGGCCGGATGCCGTGAGCGGCGTCCGGCCCGCGCGCGCCACGCGTGCGCTCAGGGCCGGAAGATCCCGCTCCGCGCCTGGTAGTGGCGCGTCCCGCCGCCGAGCAATCTCGTCATCAAGGTCTTCGCCCCGCGCGTGATCGCGGTGCCGGGGTTCCGTTCGCCGTGCACGGCGGGGCGGAGCTCCCCCTTGAGCCACCGCTGCACCTCGTCCAGGTCGTTCACCGAGAGCATCTCGACGTCGAGCGTCGCGATGTAGTAATAGCGGTCGCGCCGCGCCGGTGGGGTGAACGACGGCTGGAAGGGGCGCCCGATCGCTTCCTCGACCTTCTCGATCTTGTCGTAGGAGCCAAGCGACGTCGCCTTGTCCCCCTCGATGCGCGTGGCGAGGTAGCGCCGCTCGAGCGGGTTGTAGCTCACGATCACGTCCCACTCGATCTGCTTGCGCAGATCGTCGAAGAACCCGCCCGCGGACCAGAGCTCCAGGCGATAGTGCAGCCGCGCGGGGAACCCGCTGTGCAACAGCTCGCGGAAGTTCTGGTCGCGGAGCACGTTCGCCGTCTGGATCGACGGCGCCTCACGCCCGCGGTCCGCCGGCGCCGGGAGGGTGACGGCGAGGCTCGCCGTGCGCTGCGCCGCCGCGGGCGCCAGCGGCGCCGCGAGCGCCATGACGATCGCGAACCGGAGCGGAGCGCGCACGGTCTAGAAGCGGTGCCGGAGCCGCACGACGACGTTCACGTCGTTGTGCGAGTCGGTGAGCGACTTCGCGAGGAACACGCCGATCACCTCCGCGTCGAGCCCGAGCCCCACGTCGCTCCTGAACGTGTCGAGCGGCGGGATGGACGATCGCCGGACGATCGAGCCGTCGCTCGCCCGCTCGTGCAGCAGCCACCCGCGCCCGGCGTCGATGAACGCCACCCACTGGAGCGGGTGATAGAAGCTCCAGCTCCACCCCCCTTGCTCCGACCCGGCGCCGCCGAAGAGCCGGAGGTGCAGGTCGCCGCGGTACTCGGCTTGCACGAGCGCCAACCGCTCGCACTGCGCCGGCGTCCCCGGGATCGCCACCCCGTCGCTGCACGTGAGCACGTCGTCGCCGCCCAGGGATTGGCGGAAGTCGTATCCCGGCAGCGTCCCCGACCCGCCCACGGAGAGGCGGCGCTCGAGCGGGAGCGGGTCCCCGCCGAGCCACCCTCCGAGCACCAGGCGCAGGTTGAGCTGCCCCCGCGGCGACACGCGGTTGTAGCGCCGCGCGTCGAGAAAGCCGCTCGTGTAGCGCACGCGCACGGGCCCCGCGGCCGCGGCGCGCGCGAGCGGCGCCGTGGGGCCGAGCGTGAGGGCCGAGCTCCAGCCGTGCTCCACGCTCGCGGTGATCAGCCACCCCGTCCACGGGTTCTGCACGTTGTTGCGCGTGTCGTACGTGAGGGTGCCGGTGAGGAGGCGGACGTTCCCCGCGTCGAGCACCGGGTTCGCGCGCCACGTGTCGCTGTTGCGGAAGAGCGTGAACGGATCGCGCGCCGCGCGCGGGTGCCACCGCTCCTCACCGTAGGAGAGCGTGAGGTCCGCGGTGTGCCCGTCGCGCAGCGCGACGTAGCCGCGTGCTCCCTTGCGGTTGTAGTAGTCCCGATAGTCGCGGCGGAGGAAGAACGAGGCCAGCCCGATCTCGTTGTCCCGCAGGTGCCACGCCTCCACCGCATCGACCACGTCGAACGCTTCCACGCCGATCGCCACGCCGCGCGGGACGCCGAACTGCATGTCGGCGCGCGCGGTGTAGCCGAGGTTCTCCGCCTTCCAGGTGAAGTGGTCCGCGGAGCGGTAGATCCCGCGCGCGTCGAGCTGGAAGCGGCCGAGCGCGCCGTTGCGGCGGATCGACGGGCCGATGAGCACCGGGAATCCTTCGACGCGGTTGTACGTCCCCCCCGTGACCACGATCCGGTTCTCGTTCCGCTGGTGCCGCCGCTTCCACCGCCGGAACCAGTTCAGGATGCTCCCGCTCTCATCGTGCACCGCGACCACGCGGTCGTCTTCCATGCGGTACGCCATGGGCGGGCGATAGACGGTGATCGTCCCGCCGAACGTCGCGCTGTCGGTGCCGGTGATCGTTCCGCCCGTGATCGTCACGTCGCCATCCACGCGCGCGCCGGGGTGGAGGATCACGTTCCCGTTGATCACCACGACCCGCCCGGTCACGTGTCCGGCGATCGTGAGCGGCGCCTCGAGCACGGCGACGTTCCCGTCCACCGTCTGGTCCGCGGCGATGGTGACGCCGGAGGTGGCACGCAGGGCGGCGGGGAGGTTGTAGAGATACGCGACCGCCGCGGCGTCGTCGTACGAGAGGGAGTCGACGCGCTGCACGCTGTCGGCCCCCTGGGCGGCGGCGGTGCGTGCGGCGGCGCCCGCGCCGAGGGCGAGGCACCATCCGAGAAGCCACGTTCGCATGAAGGCTCCGAGTGAGTCGTGGAGCGGATGACGGTGGATCACGCGCCGCTGCTCCCGCCCCAATCGATCCCCAGGCGGCGCATGCGGCGGTACAGGTTCGGGCGGTCGGTCTGGAGACGGCGCGCCGCCTCGGCCACGTTCCCCGCGGTCATCGACAGGGCGCGCGTGATGAGCAGCCGCTCGTACTCGTCGAGCGCGTCGCTGAGCGGGCGATCGAGGGCGATCGGCGCCGGGAGCGCGCCCGAGGAGGACGCGGCACCGGCCGGCGCGGCGGCGTCCGGGTCGAGCCGCAGCACCGCGCTCACGTCGCGTGCCGTCACCTCCGAGCCCGCGTGCAGGATCGCCAGCCGCTCGACGATGTTCGCCAGCTCGCGCACGTTCCCGGGCCAGCGGTAGCGGTGGAGGAGCGCCAGCGCCTCCTCGCTCCACCGCGGCGCCGGACGCCCGCTCCGCGCCCGGTACAGCGCGGAGAAGTGGAGCACGAGCGGCGTGATGTCCGCCGGCCGCTCGCGGAGCGGGGGGAGGGAGAAGGGGATCACGTTCAGCCGAAAGTAGAGGTCCTCGCGGAACTTGCCGTCCGCTACCGCGCGCTCGAGGTCCATGTTCGTGGCCGCGACGATGCGCACGTCGACCGCGATCGGCTTCCCCCCGCCCACACGCTCGATCTCCCGCGCCTCGATCGCGCGGAGGAGCTTGGCCTGCGCGTCCGCGCCCAGGTCCCCCACCTCGTCGAGAAAGAGCGTCCCGGTGTCGGCCAGCTCGAACCGGCCGATGCGGCGGGTGAGCGCGCCGGTGAAGGCGCCGCGCTCGTGCCCGAACATCTCGCTCTCCACGAGGTCGCGCGGGATCGCGGCGCAGTTGACGCGCACGAAGGGGCGCTCGCGCCGCGCGCTCCCGCGGTGGATCGCCGCGGCGACGAGCTCCTTCCCGGTCCCGGACTCCCCCATGATGAGCACCCGCGCGTCGGTCGGCGCCACGCGCTCGATGAGCGCGCGTACGCGTTGCATCGCCGGGCTCTCGCCGACCATCTCCCCGGCGAGCCCGAAGTCCTCGCGCAGCGTGCGCGCCTCGCGCCGCGCGAGCCGGAGCTCGAGCGCGGAGCGGAGGGTGAGGAGCACGCTCTCGGGGGTGAGGGGCTTCTCGAGGAAGTGGAACGCGCCGAGCTTCGTCGCCTTCACCGCGTCCGCGAGCCCGGCGCGCCCGCTCATCATGACCACGGGGACGTCGGGCACCGTCTCGCGGAGCCGCGTGAGGGTGGCCATCCCGTCGAGCTCCCCGGGCATCATGAGGTCGAGCAGCACGGCGTCGGGCTCGCGCTCCGTCGCCGCGCGCACCCCGCTCGCGCCGTCGGGCGCCTCGCGCGTGGTGAACCCGTCGGCGCCGAGGAGGGCGCTCACCATCCGCCGGATGTTCGGCTCGTCGTCGATGATCAGGATGTCGGGCACGCGGCTACGGACGGGGGACGTTGGCGGGGTCGGACGGCGCGGCCGCGCTCGACGGCTCGATTGCCGCCGGCTTCACACGCTCGGCGAGGAGCTTGGTGGTGAAGCGCTGCCCCTCCGAGATGCGCTCGACCTCGAGCGCGATCGAGTCGACCGCTTGCTCGATCCGCTCGAGGCGCTGGATCACCTCCGGCGGCACCCGCGGAGAGGCCGCCTCGCGGTCCATGCGCCGCGCGAGCGCGCGCGCGATCGGTAAGCCGATGATCGTCACCGCGGTGGCGATCAACCCGACGACGGGTACGATGAACGGGCTCATGATCCCTCCACCGCGACGCGCGCGGGGCTCACTGAGGTTGGTGACACCGGGAGGACGAAGGTCACCTCGGTGCCGGCGCCCGGGCGGCTCGTGGCGGCGACGCTCCCGCCATGCGCGAGCACCGTCTGCCGCGCGATGGCGAGGCCGAGCCCCGTCCCCCCTGGCTTGTGCGTCACGTACGGGTCCCACATGGTGCGGAGCCGCTCCGGCGGGATCCCGCACCCCGTATCACGGACGTGCAGCTCCACGGTCTGCCGTCCGTTTCCTCCTTCCGCCCCGCCATCGCGCTGGCCGCGGGTGACCCGCACGGTGACCGAGCCGCCGTCGCGGCACGCCTCCACGGCGTTGATGAGGACATTGGAGACGGCCCGCGCGAGCGCGTCGTAGTGCCCCTTCACGAGCGGCACCCCCTCGTCCACCTCCACGGTGACCGGGATGTGCTCGGGGACGATCGAGCGCGATGCGTATCGTGCCAGCTCCCCCAGGTCCACGTCCGCGGCCGGCCCCTCGGGGAGGCGGCCGAACTGGGAAAAGCTCCGCGCCATCTCCTCCAGCCGGCGCGACTCGGTCTCCAGCACCTCCACCACCTCGGCCAGGCGCGGGTCCGCCTCGCGCTTGAGCCGCGCGACGGCGAGCTGGATCGGCGTGAGCGGGTTCTTGAGCTCGTGCGCCACCCGGCGCGCGGTCTCGCGGAACGCCTCCAGCCGCTCCGCCTCCAGCTCCCGCTTCCGCGCGGCGGCAAGCTCGTGCGCCATCTTCCGCATCCGGCTGCGGAGGACCGCGAACTCCGGGGCCCCGCGCCGCGGCGGCCCCTCCGGGAGCTCTCGCCCGCGCGCGATCAGCTCGGCCCACTCCACGATCTCGCTCAGCGGCCGGCTCAGCTGCCGGCTCAGGTGCCCCGCCACCCGCGACGCCAGCAGCGCGAGCAGCGCCGAGCCCACGAGCGCGAACACCACCACCAGCACCACGGCACGCGACGTGATGTAGCTGTACCGCTTGGCCTGGACCAGCGACGTGGCCAGCTCCTGCT
>JADGGM010000146.1 GCA_019689955.1 Gemmatimonadaceae bacterium | reverse complement strand
ATGATGATCGCCGTGCGCTACCCGGAGCTCGTGCGGCGCGTCGTGGCGGTGGGCGCCACGTTCGGCCCGCCGCAGTCGGCCCACAACGTCGAGATGCTGCGGTTCGACCGGCCGCTGACCGCCCACGCACAGGGGTTCCGGTTCCAACGCGAGAGCTACGCGACGGTGGCTCCGGATCCGGGCTACTGGCCGAAGATCTGGGAGAAGGTCGCGGGCATTCGCTGGGACGGGTTCTCGGCCGAGCAGTTGGCGTCCGTCGGCGCGATGGTCCTCATCGTCGTCGGGGATCACGACTTCGTCCGCGTCGAGCACGCCCTCGAGACCGCCAGGCTCCTCCCCAACGGCGAGCTCGCGGTGATCCCGGATGCGGGCCACTTCGTCCTGTACTCGGAGCCGGAGCGGGTGATCCCGGTGGTCGAGCACTTCCTTGAAAAGCCCGACGCGAGAATCCCGGTGGCAACGGCTGGCATGGGCTATCACCCCGGCGAGACCAGGTGCGGCCGGGCCGTAAGCGGGGGGGGGGGGGGGGGGGCGCTCGCAGTGCGGCGCCGCCTACCGTTCGAGGCTCACGGACACCGTGAAGAGCCGAGGCTGACCGGGGGTGAGGAAGCGTTCGACCGGAGCGTCTTCGGGATCAGCCGGCGGCGGACCACCCAACGGGCCTTTCACGTTCTGGGCGTAGACGCCGAAGTTGACGTACCGCTTGTTGAAGAGGTTCGTCACGTACCCGCGCACGGTGACGTGCGGGAGGTACGCGCTCACGCGTACGTCGGTCACCGAATATCCCGGCAGCTGCGGTTGGGTGTTGGCCTCGTCGCCGCGCAGATACTGGCCGGACACCGCGCGCAGCTCGACGGCCGCATCGAGCGCGCCGCGCGGGATGGCGCGCGTGAGCCCCACCCCCACGCTGCCGCGGTGCGTCGGGGAGGTGGGGAAGTGATCGCCGGGCTCCGCCGACGGCTCGTCCTCGAGCGCGGAGGCGAGGTGCACGGTCGTCCGATACGTGGCCACGAGATAGGCGTACGAGCCGAAGAGGCGAAGTCCCGCCGGCAGGCCGAGCGCGCCGGACATCTCGACTCCCGCGCGCCGCGTGCGCGCGACGTTCTGGAAGAAGCCGGTCGTGGCGGTCGGTTGGACGAACAGGATGTCGTCGTGGACGTCGGAGAGGAAGCCGACGACGTCCAGGTTGGTGCGCGGCGCGGGCTCGAGGTCGATGCCGGCCTCGTAGTCGTAGACCTTCACGGGGCGGAGCGGCGGGTCGGCGCCGAGCGCGAAGGGGAGCGTGCACGGCGCGGTCGCGTCGGCGCACGAGAGCTCGAGCGCCGCGGGCGCGCGGAACCCGGTGTTGAAGGCCACGTACCCACGCAGGTCGTCCGAGAAGCGATAGTTCAGCCCGAGCTTCGGCGAGGCGCGCCAGTAGGTGCTCGTGCCGCCGTTCTCCGGCGTGAGGAGGTCGGTGATCGGGATGCGCACGTAGTCGCCGCGCAGCGCTCCGGTGAGCGACAGCGACGGGGTGAGCGACACGATCGCCTGCGCGTAGAGCGCCGCGTTGTCTTCCTTCGTCTCGACGTGGGTGCAGAGCCCTGAGGGGATCTCGCACCCGAGGTCGGCGAGGTCCGCGGAGTCGGAGGGGACGCCGGGGCTCTGCACAGCGAGGAAGCGGTAGGTGACGTCGGCGTGGCTGTACTCGGCCCCGACGGTCACCGTCGTCGCGGCACCACCGATCCGCGTGGGCCAGGCCCACTCGATGAGGCCGCCCGCGGACAGGTTCCGGACGAACCCATCGGAGTTGGGTGGCGGGATGTTCCCGTTGTACTGCTCGTACGCGTTGCGCCGCCAGAACACGTTCCCCCGGAGCTGCCCGCTCGCCACCTCCCGCTCCCCGCGCAGCGCGAGGTGCCACACGCTCGGCTCGAAGAAGTCGCCCGGCGTGTAGTTGAGCCTCCGATCCACGCGCAGGTAGCTCTCGGGGAGCGAGCCCGCCTGCGAGAGCCTGTCTTTGGCGTACATCACGGTGAGCGCGACGTCGCTCGAGTCGCGCTTGCGCCCCACGTTGGCGAACACCATCCGCGTGCGCGCGCCCGTCGCCTGGCGCCAGCCATCTTCGTCCGCCAATCGCGCGAGGAGGAACCCGTCGACCTCGCCCAGCGCGCCCCCGGCCATCACGCGCCCGCCGCGGTAGCCGTACGGCCCCCCTTCGAGCTGCGCGCTCAGGCGCGGCGTGCGCTGGCCGCGGTCGGTGAAGAGCAGGAGCGACCCGGCGAGGCTGTTCTTCCCGAAGATGGCGCTCGGCCCCCGCACCAGCTCCGCATGGGAGACCGCGTCCATCGGGATGAGGTCGAAGTTCACCTCCTGCGCGTCGGGCTCGTTGATGCGCACGCCGTCGAGGAAGACGCTCACCCCCTGCGGCTGTCCGATGACCGGGGACACGGTGAAGCCGCGTACGTCCAGCTCCGGCTGGAGGCGCGAGCCCTGGTCGTCGGCGAGGTTGACGCCGGGGAGGCGGGCGAGGAGCTGATGCACGGCGGCGGGCCCGGACGGCGCGGTACTGCGATCGATGTCGTCGACCTGCACCGGCGTGCGCTCGTCGACTCCCGAGACGCGGCTGCCGGTGACGACCATGGGAGCCAGGCGGCTCGTCTTCGTCGAGTCGGGGGCGGGGGCGCTGGAGCTCCGCCGCGTGGTGTCGGTGCGCGCCGTGTCGCGCTGCTGCGCAACGACGGCACCGGTCGGGGCGACGAGAGCAAGGCAGACGTACAACGCGACACGACGCATGGAACGAGCTCCCGGAACAGTGCACGAGGTGAGCCACGCGGGCCCGGAACCGATGTTCGGCCGATCGCGCCGTGGCGAGCCCACCCGGCGTGGTCGCCGGGACACTCCGCCCGGATCGGTTCCCCGGAGAGACGCTCCGGGGCCGGCATTTCAGACAGGGGGCCTCGCCCCGATGGCGCAGCGACAACGACGAGTCCAGCATTCCCGCCGAGACACGCACGTGCAACAAGGGCGCCGGGGCCAACGCTCCCCTGTGTCTGGCAGACTTCCGGCGCGGCGTCCCCCTCCGTCATTTGCCGGATATGGCCCCGGAACGCCAGAACGAGGCGAATGCCGGATACCGGCCGCGAGCGCGCCGAACAAGGTTACCGGCGAACCTCTTCCGGAGATGCCATGATGCTTCCGAACTCGCTTCCGCACGCAGTGGTAGCTTCCCGGGCGATGAGCGCTGAGACTCCCCGCGATGATCGGTGCCCGGGCTGTCTGCTCGTCGAGGATCGCCGGACGTTCCTGGCGCACGCCGCACTGGTGGCCGCCGCGGCGCTGGCCTCACTCGGCGCTCCCCCTCGCGCGTTCGCGGCCACGGCGCGGATCGTCGCGCCGCTCGGCGCCGCGGGGGCGGAGCGGAGCTACGCGATTCCATCGGAGGATGGCGTGTCCATCGACGCCGACAACGAGGTGATCCTCGCGCGGTGGCAGGGGCGCGTGTACGCCTTCTCGCTCCGCTGCCCGCATCGCGGCGCGCGGCTCCAGTGGCGCGCGAGCGAGGGGCGGGTCGTCTGCCCCCGGCACAAGGCACGCTTCCGCCCCGACGGCGCGCACGACAGCGGTCGGTCATCGCGCGACCTCGATCGGTTCGACCTCCGCCGCCAGGGGAGCAGCGTCGTGGTGAACCTCGCCGCGCTCCGGCGTGCGGATCGGGATGCGGCGGCGTGGCAGGCTGCGGTGATCCGGGTCGCGTAGCGGGCCGCGGGTGGCGTACAGCGGGAGCGCCACACGACGACCGATTGGGCCACGAGGACCGGGCGCGCGACGGGATCGAGAGCGCTGCGTTCGACGAGATCGCGCGGGGAGTGGACGCTCCGCCGTACCGTACCATTGAGAACGACCGGTCCCGCGCATACGATTCCGGTCCGCTTCGTGCATTCGAGGACCGGTATGCCAAGGTTCGCCACCGGGAGCAGACGCTTCCTTCGTGTTCCGTCATACGTGACCGCCCTCGTGGCGCTCTTCGCGATCGGCGTGCGCGCGACGCCCGCGCTCGCGCAAGATCGCGAGGACGATCGGCTCGCCAAGCGTGCGCAACGAGCGGGCGAGGTACTGGCCGAGCTGGTGTCGGTGCCCGACCGTTCGCCCCCCAAGTCGCTGCTCGCGAAGGCGACGTGCGTGGCCGTGGTCCCGCACGTCATACAGGCCGGGCTGGGCTTCGGCGGGAGAGTGGGCTACGGGCTCGTGAGCTGCCGCACCCCCGGAGGGTGGAGTCGTCCCTCGTTCGTGGGGCTCAAGGGGGGGAGCTTCGGGTTGCAGATCGGCGGCCAGGCGGCCGACATCGTGCTGGTGTTCGTGAACCGCAACGCGCCGGCGACGACCGCGTCGTCCTCGTTCGACCTCGGCGGCGAGGCCTCGGTGGCCGCGGGTCCGCTCGGGCGCAACGCGTCGGCGGAGACGGACTACAAGCTCGACGCCGAGATCTATTCGTACTCGAAGAGCAAGGGACTGTTCGCCGGGATCAAGATCGCCGGGACGAAGTGGGAGATCGACTACGACGCGAACCGGCGGATGTACGCCGCGGCGCCCGAGGGGATGCGCGGCGAGGACGCGAAGAGCGTCGCCCGCCTCCTCACGACCCCCGCCGAGGGCGCGCCGCAAGCGCTCGCGCCGTTTCTCACCAGCCTCGAGCAGCACGTCGGCGCGGGGGTGACGCGCAAGTGACGCGTCAGGGGGGCTATTAGTCCTCGGCGGACGCGCTCGCAACGCGGGAGCCGACATCGGAGCTCCCCGCCTCGAGCTCGCCCTCCGCGTCCCGCGGCTCTGCCACGGCGAGCGCACGTTCCCTCCACAGCGCGTACAGCGCGGGGATGACCACGAGCGTGAGCAGCGTGCTGCTCACCATCCCCCCCACCATGGGCGCCGCGATGCGTTTCATCACGCCGGCGCCCGTTCCATTCCCCCACAGGATCGGAAGCAGGCCGGCCATGATCGCGGTCACGGTCATCATCTTCGGCCGCACGCGCTCCACGGCCCCCTCGATGATCGCGTCGTACAGATCGCGCGCCGCAGGGCGCCGTCCATCGGTCGCGCATCGCGCGACCGCCTGCGCCCACGCGTGGTCGAGGTAGACGAGCATGACCACCCCCGTCTCCGCCGCCACGCCCGCCAGCGCGATGAACCCGATCGCGACGGCGACCGACCAGTCATACCCCAGCGCCCAGACGAGCCAGATCCCGCCCACGAGCGCGAAGGGGAGCGACAGCATCACGAGGAGCACTTCGCCGGCGCTCTTCAGGTTGAAGTAGAGGAGGAGGACGATGAGCGCGAGCATCGCCGGAACGACGACGCGCATCGTCTCCCTGGCCTGCTGCATGTACTCGTACTGGCCGCTCCAGACGATCGAGTACCCCGGCGGGAGCTTCACGGTCGCGCTCACCCGCCGCTGCGCCTCGCGGACGTAGCTCCCGATGTCCCGCCCCGCGACGTCCACGTACACCCACGCGGTCGGCATCGCGCCTTCGGTCCGCACGACCATCGGCCCGGCGACCATCCTGATCGTCGCGAGCTGCCCGAGCGGGACCTGCGCCGCACCCACGCTCGCCGCGGACATCCCCGCCGCGCCCGGGGTGCCCTCCCCCATGCTGTCGCCGTCCATCGCGCCCCGGCCGCCGGCGCCCGAGAGATCGTGGCTCACCGGCACGAGCACCGACGCCAGGCGCTCGGGGGTGTCGCGCAGCTCCTGCGGATAGCGCACGCGGACGCCGTAGCGCTCGCGCCCCTCCACCGTTCGCGTGATCGTCATCCCCCCGACCGCCGTCGCGATCACGGTCTGGACGTCGGCCACGTTCACTCCGTGCCGCGCCGCGGCTGCGCGGTCGATGTCGATGTCGAGGTAGTACCCCGACACCGCGCGCTCGGCGAACGCGCTCCGCGTCCCCGGCACCGCGCGCACGCTCTGCTCCACCTGCGCGCCGATGCGCTCGAGCACCGCGAGGTCGGGGCCGAAGATCTTGATCCCGACCGGCGTGCGGATCCCTGTCGCGAGCATGTCGATGCGCCCCTTGATCGGCATGGTCCACGCGTTCGTCACCCCGGGGATCCGCACCGCCGAATCCATCGCCGCCACGAGGCGGTCGATCGTCATCCCCGCGCGCCACTCCCGCTCGGGGCGGAGCGTGATCGTCGTCTCGAACATGTCGAGCCCCGCCGGATCGGTCGCGGTGTTCGCCCGCCCGGCTTTCCCCCAGACGTGCTCCACCTCGGGGAAGCGCTCGAGGATCGCGTCCTGTTGCCGCACGATCTCGCTCGCGCGCGCGACGGGGATCCCCGGAAGCGTGGTCGGCATGAAGAGGAGCGTCCCTTCGTCGAGCGGCGGCATGAACTCGCTGCCCAGGCGAGTCCACGGGATCCACGTGACGATGAGCGCGACGACCCCGGCCACGATCACCGGCCCGCGGTGCCGGAGCACGACGTCGATCACCGGCCGGTAGACGCGGATGAGGGCGCGGTTGAGCGGGTTCGCGCGCTCGCGCCAGAGCCGGCCGCGAACGAAGAGCCCCATCGCCACCGGCACGAGCGTGACGGACAACAGGCTCGCCGCGGCCATCGCGAACGTCTTCGTGAACGCGAGCGGCCGGAACAGGCGCCCTTCCTGTCCGTGCAACGTGAACACCGGAAGGAACGACACCGTGATGATGAGCAGCGAGAAGAACAACGCCGGCCCGACTTCCGTCGCGCTCTCGACGACGATGCGCCACCGGTCGGCGGCGCGCAGATGGCGCGTCGAGAACGATCGCGCGCTCCCCTCCCCCGTCGGCGGCCCCGCGGCGCGCTCGAGGTGCTTGTGCATGTTCTCGACCATCACGATCGCCGCGTCAATCATCGCGCCGATGGCGATCGCGATCCCGCCGAGCGACATGATGTCGGCGCCGACGCCAGCCAGACGCATCGCGATGAAAGCCATGAGGATGCCGACGGGAATGGTCAGCACCGCGACGAGCGCGGAGCGCGCGTGCAGCAGGAAGACGATGCACACCAGCGCCACGATGACGGACTCCTCGATGAGCTTCCCCTTCAACGTCTCGATCGCGCGCTCGATCAGCGCGCTGCGGTCGTAGACCGGCCGCACGACGCCGCCCGCCGGGAGCCCCTGCTCGACCGCGGCCAGCTTCGCTTTGATGTTGCGGATGGTCGTGAGCGCGTTCTCCCCGACGCGCATGATGACGATCCCGCCGACCGCATCCCCCCGACCGTCCAGGTC
>JADGGM010000145.1 GCA_019689955.1 Gemmatimonadaceae bacterium | reverse complement strand
CCCTTCTACGGCACCCGCGTGCTGCGCGACATCCCGCTCGACGAGGTGCTCGCGCTGCTCGATCTCGACGAGCTGTTCCGGCTGCAGTGGGGGGGGCGTGGCTCGGGGGCGGCGTTCGACACGATGGTTCGCGAGGAGTTCCAGCCCACGCTCGAGCGGCTCACGGCCGAGGCGAAGCGCGAGGGGTGGCTCGCCCCGCGCGCGGTGTACGGGTACTTCCCGGTGCAATCGGAGGGGAACACGCTCATCGTGTACGATCCCGCGGCGTACCAGAGCGACGGCGGTGCGTTGCGGGAGATCACGCGCTTCGCGTTCCCGCGGCAGGAGGGGCGCGAGCGGCTCTGTCTGGCCGACTACTTCCGGTCCGTGGACTCGGGGGAGGTGGACGTGGCCGCGTTCCAGGTGGTGACGGTCGGCGATGCGGCGACGCACCGCTTCGACGCGTTGCAGGCGAAGGGGGAGTACACCGAAGCGTACTACTTGCACGGGCTCGCGGTGGAGGCCGCGGAGTCGGTGGCCGAGTGGCTGCATCGGCGCGTGCGAGGGGAGCTGGGGCTCGCCCCGGCGCAGGGGAAGCGCTACTCGTGGGGGTACCCCGCGTGCCCCGACCTCGAGCAGCACGCGAGCGTGTTCACCCTCCTCCCCGCGCGGGAGGCGCTGGCGATGGACCTGAGCCCCGCGTTCCAGCTCCTTCCCGAGCAATCGACCGCGGCGATCGTGGTGCATCACCCCGAGGCGAAGTACTACGCCGTGCGCAGCAGCGAGCGCGATCCGGGCGCCGCCGCCACCGCGGGGAGCGCGGCCCCATGAGCGAGCGACGCGATCCGCGCGAAGTGCTCGACCCCGACCGCGTCGTCCTGTTCGACGGCGCGATGGGCACGATGCTGTACGCCAAAGGCGTGTTCATCAACCAGTGCTACGACGAGCTGAACCTTCGCACCCCCGACCTCGTGCGCGACGTGCACCGGGCGTACGTGAAAGCGGGCGCGGAGGTGCTGGAAACGAACAGCTTCGGAGCGAACCGGCTCAAGCTCGCGCCGTACGGGCTCGAGGCGCAGGTGGCGGAGGTCAACCGTCGCGCCGCAGAGCTGGCGCGGGAGGCCGCGGGGGACCACGTGCTCGTGGCCGGCGCCGTGGGCCCGCTCGGCGTGCGCATCGAGCCCTTCGGCCCCACCGGGCGCGACGAGGCGCGCGCCCTCTTCCGCGAGCAGCTCCAGGCGCTGCGCGAAGGGGGGGCCGACCTCTTCGTGCTGGAGACGTTCAGCGACCTGCACGAGATCGAGCAGGCGATCCTCGCCGCGCGCGAGGTGGATTCGTCGGTTCCCGTCATCGCGCAAATGACCATCGGGCAGGACGGGATCACCGCGTACGGCGCCACCCCCGAAGACATCGCCAGGACGCTCGACGCGTGGGGGGCCGACGTGATCGGGCTCAACTGCTCCGTGGGGCCGCAGACGATCCTCGACGCGATCGAGGAGATGACCCCGGTGACGTCGCGCAAGCTGAGCGCGCAGCCCAACGCCGGGATGCCGCGCGACGTGGGGGGGCGCACGATGTACATGGCGAGCCCCGAATACATGGCGAACTACGCGCGGCACCTCATCCAGGCGGGCGCGAAGGTGATCGGCGGGTGCTGCGGCACCACGCCGGAGCACATCAAGGCGATCGTGGAAGGGATTCGCCCGCTCGTGCCGCGCCAGCAGTGGCGCGCGTCGTTGCGCTACCAGCTCCCGCACACCGACGACCTCGCCGCACGCCGCGATGGCGGCGCGCCCGCCGATGCCGGCGAGGCCGGCGGGGTGGAGCCCGTCCCGTTCGCCCAGCGGTCGCGCTGGGCCGGGAAGATCGCGCGCGGCGAGTTCGTGACGTCGGTCGAGATCGTGCCGCCGCGCGGCGTGGATGCGACGCGGATGCTCGAGGGGGTCGCCGCGCTCGCCAAGGCGGGGGTGGACGCGGTGAACGTCCCCGACGGGCCGCGCGCGCAGAGCCGGATGGGGGCGCTCATGACGAGCCTCCTCATCGAGCAGAAGATCGGGATCGAGACGGTCACGCACTACTGCTGCCGCGACCGGAACCTCCTCGGCATGCTGAGCGACCTCCTCGGCGCGTCGGCGATGGGGCTCCGGAACCTGCTCATCATCACCGGTGATCCGCCGAAGATGGGCCCCTACCCCGACGCGACGGCCGTGTTCGACATCGACTCCATCGGTCTCACGAACCTCGTGAGCCGGCTGAACCGCGGGCTCGACCCCGGCGGGCACGCGATCGGGACGCCGACCGCGTTCGCCATCGGCGTCGGCGTGAACCCCGCGGCGATCGATCCCGCGTACGAGCTGCGGCGGTTCGAGTGGAAGGTGGACGCGGGGGCGGAGTTCGCGATCACGCAGCCCGTCTTCGACGTCGGGCAACTGGAGCGGTTCGTGGCGTCGATCGAGCACGTGCGCATCCCGGTCATCGCCGGGATCTGGCCGCTGGTCTCCGCGCGCAACGCCGAGTTCCTGGCGAACGAGGTGCCGGGGGTCGTGGTCCCCGACACCGTGATCGCGCGCATGCGGCGGGCGAGCGAGCGCTCCAAGGAACACGCGCTGGCCGAAGGGATCGCCATCGCCCGCGAGATGCTCGAACGCGTGCGCGGCGCCGTGCAGGGGGTGCAGGTCTCGGCGCCGTTCGGGCGGGTGGAGCTGGCGCTGGACGTGTTCGGCGACGCGCGCAGCACGGTCGCGCCGTGACGCGCGGCCCGTTCACGCGGCGCGGCGGGCGCCGGCGCCGGCCCCAGGGTACGCGTCGCGGACCCTGGGGTGTTAAGTTTGAACGTCGGAACGGCCCAGCCACGCTGGCCCCCACCGTCGTCCTCGAGAGCGAGACATGAAAGCCATTCTGCTCGTCGATCACGGCTCCGTCCGGGAAGCCGCCAATGAGATGCTGGAACGCATGGGTGAGCTCGTCCAACAGCTGGCCGGGGACGGCGTGATCGTGAAGGTGGCGCACATGGAGCTGGCCGAGCCGACGATCGCGCAGGGGTTCGAGGCGTGCGTCCGCGCGGGAGCGGATGAGGTCATCGCGTTCCCGTACATGCTCTCCCCCGGCAAACATTCCACTCGCGACATCCCGCGTCTCGTGGCCGAAGCGGCCGCGCGTTTCCCCACCGTGCGCTTCTCCGTGACCCCGGCGTTCGGCGTGCACGAGAAGCTCGCGCAGGTAGTGCTGGAACGTGCCGGCGTGGTGCCGACGGGGAACGCGGCCTACGTGACCACATGACGACAGAGCTCCACACCGTCCACGCCCCCCTCACCACGCTCTCCGACGAGGAGACGATGTTCCGCGACGCCGTGGCGGCGTTCGCGGACGAAGCGATCCGCCCGCGCGTCAAGGCCATGGAGGCCGCGGGGAAGCTCGACCCCGAGCTGATCCCGCGATTCTTCGAGCTCGGGTTGATGGGGATCGAGGTGCCGGAGCAGTACGGCGGCTCCGGCGGGACGCTCATGATGGTCACGCTCGCGGTCGAGGCGCTGAGCCGCGTCGACGCCTCGGCGGCGATCCTCATGGACGTGCAGAACACGCTCGCCATCGCCCCCATCGTGCGCTACGGGAGCGACGCGCAGAAGGCGAAGTATCTCCCGCAGCTCACGAGCAAGACGGTGGGCGCGTACGCGCTCTCCGAGCCGGGGGCGGGGTCCGACGCGTTCGGGCTCGCCACGCGCGCGGAGCAGCGCGGCGACACCTGGGTGCTCACCGGGCGCAAGATGTGGATCACGAACGGCGCCGAGGCGGGGATCTACGTGGTGTTCGCCAACGCCAAGCCCGAGGCGGGATACAAGGGGATCACCGCCTTCATCGTGGAGCGCGACTTCCCGGGCTTCTCCGTGGGGAAGAAGGAAGACAAGCTCGGGATTCGCGCGTCGAGCACGACGGAGCTCATCCTCGACCAGTGCGAGGTGCCGGCGGCGAACGTCCTCGGCCCCGTGGGGCAAGGGTACAAGATCGCGATCGAGACGCTGAACGGCGGGCGGATCGGGATCGGCGCGCAGATGATCGGCGTCGCGCAGGGCGCGCTCGACACGACGGTGGCCTACCTGCGGGAGCGCAAGCAGTTCGGCAAGGCGATCGCCGAGTTCCAGGGGGTGCAGTTCCAGATCGCCCAAGCGGCCACGGAGCTCGAGGCGGCGCGCCTCATGGTCTACAACGCCGCGCGCCTCCACGATGCGGGGCAGCCGTACACGCGTGAGGCGGCGATGGCCAAGCTCTTCGCCTCGCAGGTGTGCGAGCGCGTGACGTCGCTCTGCGTGGAGCTGCACGGCGGCTACGGCTACACGAAGGACTACCCCGTGGAGAAGTTCTACCGCGACGCGAAGATCGGAACGATCTACGAGGGGACGTCGAACATGCAGCTCCAGACGATCGCGAAGCTGGTGCTCAAGGCCTGAGCACGATCGCCCCCGTCACCGCCCCCGCGCGGAGCGCATCGAGCGCTTCGTTCGCCTGGGCGAGCGGGCGGACGTCCACCGAGGTGTGCACCGGGACGCGCGGGGCGAGCGCGAGGAGCTCCTCGCCGTCGCGACGCGTGAGGTTGGCCACCGAGCGCACCGTGCGCTCCCCCCAGAGCAGGTCGTACGAGAAGGACGGGATGTCGCTCATGTGGATGCCGGCGCACACCACCGTCCCTCCCTTCACGACCGCGCGGAGCGCTGCGGGGACGAGCGCGCCGGCGGGGGCGAAGATGATCGCTGCGTCGAGCGGCTCCGGGGGGAGCTGCGTGGAGTCGCCGGCCCACACGGCGCCGAGCTCGCGCGCGAACCGTTGGCCTGCCACGTCCCCCGGGCGAGTGAACGCGAACACGCGCCACCCCTGGTACCGCGCGACCTGCGCGATGATGTGCGCGGCCGCGCCGAAGCCGTAGAGGCCGAGCCGCTCCCCTTCCCCCGCCGCCCGGAGCGACCGATAGCCGATGAGCCCCGCGCAGAGCAGCGGGGCCGCGGAGGGATCGTCGTACGCGGCCGGGATCGGGAAGGTGTAGCGCTCGTCGGCGACCACGTACTCGGCGTAGCCGCCGTCGAGCGTGTACCCGGTGAAGCGCGCTCGGTCGCACAGGTTCTCGTGCCCCGCGCGGCAGTAGCGGCACACGCCGCACGTCCAGCCGAGCCAGGGGACGCCCACGCGGTCCCCCTCGGCGAAGCGCGTGACGCCACGCCCCTGCGCCACCACGGTCCCGACGATCTCGTGCCCCAGCACGAGGGGGAGCTTCGGGTTCGGGAGCTCCCCATCGTGCACGTGAAGGTCGGTGCGGCAGACACCGCACGCACGCACCGCGATGAGGAGCTGCCCCGGCCCGGGGTCCGGCCGCGGCAGCTCGCGCGCCCGGAGCGGCTCACCGGGCCGCTCGAGCACCATCGCGCGCATCACCCTCCCATCTGACGCAGCGCGCCCAGCACCCCCGGCACGGCCCCGAGCACCCAGACGATCGCCGCGGCGATGTACGCCTGCTTCTTGGGCACGCGCCCCGTGACGTGGAGCCCGATGGCGAGCAGCACCGTCACCCAGATCGTGAACACCTCCACGCGCCCGAGCAACGCCTGCGTGAGCGGCGAGCTGTTCGCGTTGTTGAGGAAGAACCCCACGCCGAGCGAGATGCTGAACGGCGACGTGAGGCTCGCGGGATCGCGCAACAGCCCGATCACCGCCGCGGCGACGAACGCCAGGAGCTTCGGGAGGAACGAGTACGCCGAGACCATCATCGCGTCGCCCGCCGTCTGCTGCGAGTCGAACAGCTTCCCGACGAGCCAGAGCGCGAGCCCGGTGAGCACCACCGCGAACGCGACGGCGATGATCGCGAAGACCACCGCGAACTTGTCGTTGAACCTCCTGATCTGCGCGAGCTGCTCCTCGGTCACGTCCGGCCTGGCCTTGCGCGCGGCGGCTTCCTGCTGCGCCTCCACGGCGTCGTAGACCGGCTGGACCAGGGGCTTGGTCCCGACCATGAGCACCCCGCTCAGGATCACGAAGACGAGGAACGGCACGAAGAACACCCCGCGCCCCATGCGCCGGGCGAACACCTGCGACGGCGAGATGAAGATGTCGACGAGGTCTTCCCAGACGGACGGGGCCTTGGCAGTCGCGGTCGTAGTCATTGGGGTCGCACCTGGTGGTGGAGGTTGGGAACGCCTCTATCATTGCGCCCCGGACGCTGCCCCACAAGCACGGGGCGCGCTCGCCCGGTCCTCCGCCGGGCCCGATTCTCCCCCGGGAGGCGGGTACCCGTCGCCGGCGGCCCCTGCGTGCCGGGTCCTTGCCGAGTTGCATCTTTCGCGTCGCCCCCTTCGATTACGTCTGGACGGAGTGGTCGCACCACGCGCGCGGCGCGCCCACCGCCTTCCGGCCTCGCGCTCCTCCTCCCGCTCCCTCTTTCCTCTCGCCGGAGTCTCTCTCGTGCTTCGCTGTCTGCTCGTCGCGTGCGTGTGGGCCGTGCTCGCTCCCGCCCCAACCGTGGCTGCCCAGGTCCCTGCCTCCGAGTACGCGGCGCGGCGTGCCGCGGTCGCGGCGCACATGCAGGACGGCGTGCTCGTCGCGCTCGGCGCGCACGAGCCGCGGGAGGACTATCTGTCGTTCTATCAGACGCCGTCGTTCTACTATCTCACCGGCTTCGCCGAGCCCGACGCCGCGCTCGTCATGGTGAAGCGCGGGGGCACGGTGACCGCCATGCTCTTCGTGCAGCCGCGCGAGCCCGCGCGCGAGGTGTGGACCGGTCCTCGTCCCGGCCCGGAGGGGGCACAGCGGCAGACCGGGATGACCGCGCGCCCCATCGCCGCGCTCCGCCCGACGCTCGACTCGCTGCTCGCCACGCTCCCGCAGTTGTACGTGGTGAGCGACGCCGCGCTGAACGACGACGGCGGCGGCTCCGCCGACGCGCGCTACGTCGCCGCGCTCCGCGCGCGCCATCCCAAGGTCACGCTGACCGACCTCTCCCCGCTCGTGCTCCAGCTCCGCGGGCGCAAGAGCCCGGCCGAGCTCGCGCTCATCCGGAAGGCCGCGGATGTGACGGCGCGCGCGCAGCGCGAGGCGATGCGCGCGATTCGGCCCGGGCTGAACGAGTTCGAGATCCAGGCGCTCATCGAGTACACCTTCCGCCGCAACGGCGCGGACCGTCCCTCGTTCGCGACGATCGTGGGCTCGGGGCCGAACTCCACCACGCTCCACTACAGCGCCGACGACCGGTTCATGCGCGACGGCGAGGTGGTGGTGATGGACATCGGCGCCTC
>JADGGM010000144.1 GCA_019689955.1 Gemmatimonadaceae bacterium | reverse complement strand
CCGAGCTCGCCGCCGCCGCCCCCCCGGCGCCGCAGCTCGACGCGACGATGCCCGCGCGCCACCAATGGTGCGGCGCCAAGCACCCGGTCACCCTCGTGATCGAAGAGGTCGAGGAGATCTTCCGCGAGATGGGGTTCACCGTGGCCACGGGGCCCGAGGCCGAGCACGAGTGGTACAACTTCGGCGCGCTCAACTTCCCCCCGGACCACCCGGCGATGGACATGCACGACACGCTCTACCTCGAGTCCGGTGGTGGAGCGCTGCTGCGCACGCACACCTCCCCCGTGCAGGTGCGCACGCTGCAGTCGTACCCGCCGCCGATCCGCATCCTCGCGCCGGGGAACGCCTATCGTCGCGACTTCTTCGACGCATCGCACGCGCCGGTGTTCGCGCAGATCGAAGGGATGGCGGTCGACGAAGGGATCAGCTTCGTCGACCTCAAGGCCACGCTCACGCACTTCGCCAACCGCTTCTTCGGGAAGACGCGCACGCGGTTCCGGCCGAGCTACTTCCCGTTCACCGAGCCGTCGGCGGAGATGGACGTGGAGTGCCGCATCTGCGGCGGCACGGGGTGCCCGGCGTGCAAGGGGAGCGGGTGGATGGAGATCCTCGGCTCGGGGATGATCCACCCCGCGGTGCTCGAGGCCGCGGGGGTCGACAGCGAGCGGTACACCGGGTGGGCGTTCGGGATGGGGCCGGGGCGCATCGCGCTCCTGCGCTACGGCATCCCCGACATCCGCCTGCTCTACGATTCCGACATGCGCTTCCTGGAGCAGTTCGCCCTATGAACGCGTCGTACGCCTGGCTCACGTCGCTGGCACCGGTATCGCTGACCCCCGAGGCGGTCCGCGACCTGATCACCGCGCGCTGCTGCACCGTGGACGAGATGGTGCGCCTGCGCGAGGACCTGCGCGACGTGGTGATCGGTCTCGTGGTCGAGGCGGCGCGCCACCCGGACTCCGATCACCTGTGGGTGACGAAGGTCGACGCGGGGAGGGGGGAGCTGCTCGACGTCGTCTGCGGCGCGCCGAACGTGACGGTGGGGCGCAAGTATCCGTTCGCGCCGGCGGGCTCCACGCTCCCCGGTGGGCTCAAGCTCGAGCGGCGCAAGATCCGCGGCGCGATCTCCAACGGGATGCTGTGCTCCGCGCGTGAGCTCGCGCTCGGCGAGGAGCACGACGGGATCCTCGAGCTCGACACCGCCGCGCCGCCGGGGACGCCGTTCCTCGCGGCGATCCCCGTGGGCGACGTGCGGTTCGTGGTCGACGTGACGCCGAACCGCCCGGACCTCCTCTCGCACCTCGGCCTCGCGCGCGAGATCGCCGCGGCGACGGGGACCACGGTGCGCATCCCGCCGGTCCCCGGGAGCGCGGGCACCTCGGTCCCGGCCGCCATCGCGGCGCCGCGCGGGGCGCGCGCGGGGGGGGTGGAGGTCACGCTCGAGGACGCGACGGGGTGCCCGCGCTACATGGGGGTCGTCGTGCGCGGCGTGACCGTGGGCCCGAGCCCGGCGTGGCTCGCCGAGCGGCTCACGGCGGTGGGGAGCCGGCCGATCAACAATGTGGTCGACGTGACCAACTACCTGCTCCACGAGCTGGGGCAGCCGATGCACGCCTTCGATCTTGCGGCGCTCGCCGGGCAGGCGGTCGTCATTCGTACCGCGCGCCCCGGTGAGACGCTCACCACGCTCGACGGCGTCGCGCGGACGCTCGACCCGTCGATGACGGTGATCGCGGACCGCGATCGCGCGCAGGCGGTGGGCGGCGTGATGGGAGGCGCGTCGAGCGAGGTGACGGCGAGCACGACGGACATCTTCCTCGAGGTCGCGTACTTCGACCCGCGCAGCATTCGTCGCACGCGCCGCGCCCTCGGCCTCTCCACCGACGCGAGCTATCGCTTCGAGCGAGGGGTGGACCCGGAGCTGCAACCGATGGCGCTCGCGCGCGCGGTCGAGATGCTCATCGCCGTCGCCGGCGGGCGCGTGGATGGCGCGCCCGTGGATCTGCGCCCGGCCCCGGCGCAGCACCGGCACATCGCGCTCCGCCCGGCGCGCGTCACGCGCGTGCTCGGCGACCCGGTGAACGCCGACGAGATCGCGCGGCTGCTCGGCGCGATCGGGTTCACCGTGACCGGCGGTGCGGACGCGCTCGACGTCGTGGTCCCGAGCTGGCGGCCGGACGTCGCGCTGGAGGCGGATCTGATCGAGGAGGTCGCGCGCCTCCGCGGCTACGATGCGCTGCCCAGCGATCTGCGCCCCTTCCGGCTCGGCACCGTCCCCGAGTCCGCGGTCGCCGTGGCGACGCGCCGGATGCGCGAGCGGCTCGTGGCCGCCGGGCTCCTCGAGGCGCGCCCGCTCCCGTTCGTGAAGGGCGGGGCGGAGGGGTTCGTGCGCGTGGCAAACCCCATCGCGGAAAACGAGGCGTACCTGCGGCGCGACCTCCTCGACACCCTCGCGCGGCGAGCGGAGCACAACCTGGCGCACATGCAACGCGACGTGCGGTTGTTCGAGGTGGGCTCGGCGTTCCTCCCCACGGGGGACACGCTCCCCGTGGAGGAGCTGCGCGTCGCGGCGCTGGTGATGGGGCACCGCCGCCCGCCGCACTGGACCGAGCAGCGCCCCCCCGACTTCGACGAGTGGGATGCCAAGGGGCTCGCCGAAGAGATGGCGCGCGTGGCGTACCCCGCCGCGACCATCGACCTGCGCGGCGCCGCCGGGGCGCACGCGGGCGGGAACGGTGCGCGCGCCCCCGAGACAGGGGTACTCTGGGAGATCGTGGTCGACGGCGTAGTCCGCGGCGTGGTCCGCCGTATCCCCCTCGACGCCCCCGTGTGGGCCGCGCCCGCGTACGGGGTGGAGCTCACGCTGCTCACGATCGACTCGGCCGTGCTCGCCCCACCCGGCTCAGCGCGGTACGGCGAGAGCAGCGCGGAGCGCCGTGGAGCGGTGCCGGCGATCCGGTACCGCCCGCTCCCCACCACGCCGGCCGCCGAGTTCGACCTCGCGCTCCTCGTCCCCAACGACATGCCCGCCGCGCGCGTGGAGCAAGCGCTGCGGAGCGCGGCGGGGGAGCTGCTGGAGCGGCTGACGCTGTTCGACGAATATCGCGGGGACGCGGTGCCCGCCGGACATCGCAGCCTCGCCTGGCGATTGACGTTCCGCCACCCGGAGCGCACTCTACGAGAGAAGGAGATCGCTGGGCGACGCGAGAAGCTGTTACGAACCCTGGAAGGAGAGCTCGGTGTCCGACAGCGAACGACCTGACCTGGCCGCGTTCGAGGAGCTGCAGCACTTCATCCGCATGCTGGGCGATGAGATGGCCGCCTGGCGGCGTCGTGCCCACGAGGCCGAAGCGCGCCTCAAGGAGCTCGACGCCGCCCTGGCCCAGGCAGCCACGCCGGCCAATGATCCGACCACGGAGCGTACGGCGGGAGCCGGGAACGGCACCGTCGAGGCGCTCGAGCGGGAGAACCAGGAGCTGCGCCAGCGCCTCGAGGGAGCTCGGGCGCGCACCAAGCAGCTCCTCGACCGCCTGCGCTTCCTCAGGCAGCAGCACGAGATGGGGGCGGAGCGATGACCAGCCGAAAATCCTCGGTCAAGGTGACCATCGTCGGCGAGGAGTACACGATCCGGAGCGACGAGTCTCCCGAGCACACGCGCGCTGTCGCCAAGTACCTCGACGACACGATCCGGAGCCTCATGAACGCCGGCGTCGTCGTCGAGTCGCACAAGGCCGCGATTCTCGCCGCGCTGCAGATCACCTCGGAGCTGTTCAAGGCGCGCCAGGTGCCGGAGGAGATGGCCGAGCGCCTCCGGGCGATCACCACCGACATCCGGCGTATGCTCCCCCCCACCAAACGGGCCCCCGTCGTCGGCGCCGCGGGAACCAAGTAGGGCTCGGGCGAGTCCGCGTCGTAGGTGGCTCAGCTACGTCGTTGCCATTTCTTCGGCTGCGACGTAGTTTCTTTCCAAGTAACCGGCTAGGCCCGTAGTCTCAAGTGCTCGTTGCAGTTAGCGTCGTCCGTCTCCTGCCCTACGTCGGCGCGAGACCGGCGACCCGGCTGGACGGGGCGTGACGGCGGGCCGGCGAGTTTCCCCAGCTACGTGACGTACGCGTCGCGTTGGAGCATAGATCCAATGAGCGAAACCGCGCTGTATGCCGCGTCTGGCGTAGCCATCATTATCGCCGCCGCGGCGTTTTTCATCCTCGGGCGGCGGAGCGGGCGCGCTGCTGAGCACCGGGCCCAACTGGCGGCCAAGGCCACCGCGGAAGAGACCGCTCGGCGCGTGGTCGCCGAAGCGGAGCGTGAGGCCGACACCCTGCGCAAGGCGGCGATCGTCGCGGGGAAGGAAGAGATGATCAAGCTCCGCGAGAGCTGGGAGGCGGAGGCCGGGAAGCGGCGCGAGGAGCTGGAGCGCGCCGAGCGCCGGGTGCAGGAGCGGGAAGCCAACCTGGACCGGAAGTTCGACCTTCTGGAGCAACGCGACAAGGAGCTCGGCCGCCGCGGGAGCGACCTGGGCCGCCGCGAGAAGAACGTCGCCGAGCGGGAGGCGGAGCTGGAGAAGCTCATCGCCGAGGAGCGGCGCCGGCTGGAGCAGCTCGCCGGGATGTCGGCGCAGGACGCCAAGGCCGAGCTGATCAACCGGCTGGCCGAGGAGGCGCACGCCGAAGCTGCCAACCAGATCCGCGAGATCCGCGAGACCGCTCGACGAAACGCGGAGCGCGAGGCCAAGAAGATCGTCGCCCTCGCGGTCCAGCGGATCGCCGCGGAGCACACCCCGGAGATCAGCGTCTCCTCGGTCTCGCTCCCCAACGACGAGATGAAGGGGCGCATCATCGGCAGAGAAGGGCGCAACATCCGCGCGTTCGAGCTCGCCACGGGGGTGGACGTCATCATCGACGACACCCCCGACACCGTTGTGGTCTCCTGCTTCGACCCCGTGCGGCGCGAGGTCGCGCGGCTGGCGCTCTCCAAGCTCGTCGCCGACGGGCGCATCCACCCCGGGCGGATCGAGGAAGTCGTCGCCAAGTCGCGCAAGGAAGTCGAGGCCGCCATCCAGGAGATGGGAGAGCAGGCCGCGTACGAGGTCGGCGCACACGGGCTCAACCCCGAGCTGATCAAGCTCGTCGGCCGGATGCACTACCGGACGAGCTACGGGCAGAACATCCTCCAACACTCGAAGGAAGTCGCGCACCTGGCCGGGATCATGGCTGCCGAGCTGGGGTTGGACGTCATGATGGCCAAGCGCGGCGCGCTGCTGCACGACGTCGGGAAGGTGTTGACGCACGAGCACGAGGGGACGCACGTGCAGCTCGGCGTGGAGGTGGCGACGAAGTACGGCGAGCACCCGCTGGTCGTCAACTGCATCGCCGCGCACCACGACGACGTCCCACACGAGAGCGAGATCTCCGTGCTCGTCCAGGCCGCCGACGCGATCTCCGGGTCGCGGCCAGGGGCGCGGCGCGAAGCGTTCGAGACGTACGTGAAGCGGCTCGAGGGGCTCGAGCGGATCGCGTCGAGCTACAGCGGCGTGGAGAAGGTGTACGCCATTCAGGCAGGGCGTGAGATTCGAGTCATCGTGAACCCGGACGACGTGGACGATTTCCGCATGACATCGCTGAGTGAAGAGATCGCGCGGCGCATCGAAGGGGAGCTGCAGTACCCCGGGCAGATCAAGGTCGTGGTGATCCGCGAGCAACGGGCGGTGGACTTTGCCCGCTGAGCTGATCGACGGCGCCGCGATCGCGCGCGAGATCCGGGACGAGGTGGCGCGCGAGACGGCCGCCCTCGTCGCGCGCGGCGTGCGCCCCGGCCTCGCCGTGATCCTCGTCGGCGACGACCCGGCGAGCGCGGTGTACGTGCAGAGCAAGGGGAAAGCGTGCGAGGAGGCCGGGATGCACAGCGTCACCATCCGGCTCCCGGCCTCCACCACCGAGCCCGAGCTGCTCGCGCACGTGGACGCGCTCAACGCCGATCCCGCGATCCACGGCATCCTCGTGCAGATGCCGCTCCCCAAGCAGATCGATCCGGACGTCGTGATCCGGCGCATCCGCCCGGACAAGGACGTCGACGGCTTCCACCCGGTGAACGTGGGGAAGGTCCTGATCGGCGATCGTGACGGGTTCGTGCCGTGCACCCCCGCCGGGGTGCAGGAGCTGCTGCTACGGAGCGGGGTGGAGACGAAGGGCGCCGAGTGCGTGATCGTCGGGCGGAGCAACATCGTCGGGAAGCCGATGATGGCGCTCATGGTGCAGAGCGGGCGCGCGGCGAACGCCACCGTGACCGTGTGCCACAGCGCGACGCGCGACCTCGCAGCGCACACCGCGCGCGCGGACATCCTGATCGTCGCCGCCGGGCGCCCGCGCATGATCACCGGCGCCATGGTGAAGCCCGGCGCGACGGTGATCGACGTGGGGATCAACCGCGTCGAGGACGCCAGCACGAAGAGCGGCTATCGTCTCGTGGGGGACGTCGACTTCGAGAGCGCGCGGCAGGTCGCCGCGCGCATCACGCCGGTCCCGAAGGGGGTGGGGCCGATGACGATCGCGATGCTGTTGTCCAACACGCTCCGCGCGGCGCGGCAGGCTCTGGCCTCATGAGCGGGGCGCGGGGCCGGCGCCCCGGCGGCGGCCCGCGCGGCCGCGCGGCGCGGAGCGAGCTCGATCTCTTCGGCCCATCCGCCGGGGGGGAGGACGAGCTCATCGCCCCGCCCCCCGCGCGCCCCGAGTCCGCGTCCTCGTTCGTGCGCGAGGAGCCCGGGGCGAGCGCCGCGGCGGCCGTCTCCGTGAGCGTGCTGACCCAGATCGCCAAGGACGTCCTCGAGGGCGCCTTCGTCCCGCTCTGGGTGCGGGGCGAGGTGAGCGACTTCAAGGCCCACCGCAACGGGCACTGGTACTTCTGCCTGCGCGACGAGACCTCGCAGATCCGGTGCGTTGTCTGGGCGCGCGACCGCCGTCGCATCCCCGCACCCCCGGACGACGGGATGCAGGTCGCCGCGCGCGGCCAGCTCACCGTGTACACGGCGCGCGGCGACATGCAGCTCATCGTCACCGCGATGGAAGCGGCGGGAGATGGGCTGTGGCGCAAGGCGCTCGAGCTCGCGATCGCGAACCTCGAGCGCGACGGGCTCCTCGCCGCGGCGCGCAAGCGGCCGCTCCCCCCGTTCCCGCGCCGCATCGCCGTGGTCACGAGCCCCGACGGCGCGGCGCTGCACGACATCATCTCGGTCGCGCAGCGCCGCTGCCCGACGGTGGAGATCGTCGTCGTCCCCACCAAGGTGCAGGGGGACGGCGCGCCGGAGG
>JADGGM010000143.1 GCA_019689955.1 Gemmatimonadaceae bacterium | reverse complement strand
GTCATGGAGGGCGCGGCCGTCATGCTGCCCTACCTTGCTCAGTAGGGTTCGAGCCGTAGGTATTGGAGCACATGCCCCGGGGGGCGGGGATGGTTTTCATGCAGGCTGCCGTCGATGGCTCCGGAGGCACGTCCCCCCGTCCCCTGTGGCTCCTCCGACCGCTGATTAGGCTCGGCGACGGTGGGACCACCGCATCGCTGTGTAGGGCGACGCCGGCGTGAGGAGTCGGGGGGCGTCCGTCAGCCCGGGAGGGCCAATGCGCATCGCCGTGGGGATCGACATCGCGAAGGACGCACACTGGGTGACCGCGCTCGACGAGACCGGTGGGGTGCGGCTCGATCGCGCCCTGCCGAACACCCCGGGGGCGCTCGCCGCGCTCTGCGAGGAGTTGGCGGCCCTCGGCCCCAGCACCGAGCGCCGCGTCGGCGTCGACGTGCTGGGCGGAATCGCCACGCTCACCGTCGCGGTGCTGCTCGCGGCCGGGGAGACGGTGGTCTATGTCTCGGGGCTGAGCGTCAATCGGGCGCGCGAAGGCCAGATCGGGGGGGAGCACAAAAGCGACCCCCGCGACGCGCGCGTCATCGCCGACCAGGTCCGCACGCGGCGCGCGCTGCGCCCCGTCACGGCGGAGGAGGCGAGCGCCGTCGAGCTGCGCCTGTTGGTCGGCCGGCGACGCGACCTGGTCAGCGAGCAGACGCGCCGCCTGGCCCGGCTGCACGAGCTGCTGCTCACCATCCACCCCGGCCTCGAGCGCCGGCTCGACCTGACGACCGCCAGCGCCCTGCACCTCCTCGTCCGCTACGTGACGCCGCGTGAGGTGCGCGGCGCCGGCGTGGCCCGGGTGACGCGCTACTTGCGCCAGCATACCACCGACGCCCGGGCCCGCGCCCTGGCCGCCGCGGCGTGCGCCGCGGCCGCCGAGCAGTCCCTCGCCGTGCCCGGCGAGGCGATGGCCGCGCGCTTCGTCCGCGAGCTCGCCCAGGAGGCGCTCGCCGCGCGCGAGCGCCTGCACGCGCTCGACGCCGAGCTCACCGCGGCGGTGGCCGCGCACCCTGACGGGGCCCTCATCACGAGCCTGCCAGGGATGGGGGCCGTCTTGGCCGGCGAGTTCCTCGTCGAGGCAGGCCAGGGCGGCGATCTGCGCGCGCGCTTCGGCACCCCCGATGCGCTCGCGAGTGCGGCCGGCCTCGCCCCCGTGCTGCGCCAGTCGGGGCGCGTGCGCTTCCTGCGTCGCAGCACGCGGGGCAACCGCGTGCTCAAACGCGCGCTGTACCAAAGTGCGTTCTGTAGCCTGCGCGATCCGGCGAGCCGCACCTTCTACGACCGCAAGCGGCGCGAGGGGAAGCGCCATCACCAAGCCGTGCTCGCGCTCGCCCGCCGCCGCGTCAACGTGCTCTGGGCCATGCTCACCCATCGCACACCCTATCAGCCGCCGACACCGCGCGAGGCCCCCGTGATTGCTGCTTGACACGCGCATTAGGCTGCCTCCTCGCGGCCGGCGTCATCCACCGCCGCGCTCCACCGCGGCGCGGAGCCGCGGCGGACGAGCAGCTCGAGCAGCGCGAGCGCGAGCGCGGCCGCGATGAGCCACGGCACGAGCGGCGTGGCCACCGTGTCCGGGGGCTTGATCGCGCTCTGCGCCGCGAGCGCGCCCGTGCCGGCGAAGGCGCGCAGCTCCGCGTCGCCCAGGGCGGGCCCGCCGGCCACGCTCTCGCACGGCGCGCCGAGCGCGCGCAGGAAGTGCCCGAACGCCGGGCGCAGCATCACGTCGCCGCGCGTCGGGACCGTGATCGCCACGTCGCGGATGCACCCCTCGCCCACCGCGCGGTCGATCGCCGCCGGCGCGCCGTCCACCCATCGCGCGGCCACGCGCGTCGCGCGTACCGCCGTGTCGAGCTGCCACCGCCGCTCGAGCGGTGTGACGAGCGCCGCTTCACCGGCGACCACCGCCTGCACCGTGTCGGGGCGCGCGCGCGCCACCCACCCCGGGGGCGCCCCCGCGGCGGGCCAGCGCACGAGCGTGCGCCGCCCCGCGGCGGCCCACGCGCTGTCCTCCGCCGTGGCCGTGCCGCGCACGATGCGCACCACCGAGTCGCGCGACGGAACCCCGTCCGCCGCCGCGGCGAGCACGACGGGATCGTCGTTCGACGCGCGCAGCGAGAACCCCGTGGCGAGCACGGTCGAGTCGCCGCGCGCCGGGACGCGCACCACGTGCACGCGCCCGGGCCAGAGCGCGCGGAGCGCGGACGTCGCGCCGTCCATCTCCGTGACGCGGAAGGGGGAGATCACCGCCAGCTCGATCGAATCCGCGCTGCTCCGGATCTCCGACGCGGCGCGCAGCCCGGCGATGAGCGCCGGGGAGAGCCGTCCCTCGCGCTCGGTGCGCGCGAGGTGCGACGCGGAGTCGGCCGCGTTGCGGCGCACCACGTGCGCGGCGGAGTCGAACACCACCAGCACGTCCCGCTCGTCGCGGAGCAGCGCGCGCGCGCTGTCGCGCACCGTGGCGATCGCGCCGTCGCCGACCGCGCGCGAGACGTCCGCGAGCACCACGCGCGCCACCGGGCGCCGCTTGGGAAGGATCACCGGACGCGCGAACGCCGCGCCGATGAGGATCGCGATGAGCACGCGCACGAGGAGGAGGAGCAGATCCTCGGGCACCGGCGAGACGGTCGTCACGCGCACCGCGCTCGTCGGGATGAAGCGGACCGTCGGGAGCGGGCTCGAGGTCGGCTGCCGCGTGACGATGAAGTGCAGCGCGATCGCCCCGGCGGCGACGCCGAGCCCGATGTAGAAGAAGATCGGTGCCAGGAAGCTCATCGACCGATCCGTGCGCCGTTGGGGGGGGTCGTGATCCGGCGCACCATGCGCCGCATCGGCTCCCGCCCGGGGACCACCATCGAGTACACCGCGCCCGCGCGCCGCCACTCGCGCGCGATCGACTCGCGCCACTCGGTGAAACGGCGCAGGTACGCCGCGCGCGCCGGCGGCGACATGGGGCGCCGGATGTCCGGATGCTCGGGGTCGGCGAGGAGGAGCTTCCGGGGATCGGGGTCCAGCTCCCCGGGGTCGACGACGTGCACCGCGTGCAGCTCCCCCCCCGACGCCACGAACGTGCGCCCGGCCGCGAGCAGCGCTTCCGCGTCGCCGAGGAAGTCGGTGATGAGCACCACGCGCGGGGCGCGGCGCATCGCGTCCTGCGCGGCGGGGGCGAGCGCTTCCCCGCCCGCGGGGGTGATCTCCACCGCGTGCATCATCTCCTCGAGCACCGTGCGCCGCGTGCGCGGCGGGATCGTGCGCGTCCCCGCGGCGGAGACGACGGTCATCCCCACCGGGTCGCCGCGGTGGCGCGCGACCTCGGCCAGCCCGATCCCGAGCTGGCGCGCCAGCTCCCACTTCGCGTTCGTCGTGGTCGGGAACGCCATCGACCCGCTCGCGTCGAGCACGAGCATGGTCGGGAGGATCGCGCGCTCCTGCGAGAGGCGGATGTAGACGCGGTCCGTGCGGGCGACGAGCTTCCAGTCGATCTTCTTCGGCTCATCGCCCTGGCGGTACGGGCGATACTCCACGAACTCCGCCGTGGTACCGCGCACCCGCGAGACGTGGGGGCCGGGCACGGCGCTCCGGACCCGGCGCAGCGCGGGCCAGCCGATCCCCCGGACCGCGTCCAGGACACCGGCGTAAGTGGCGAGAGACATCGACAGCGCGTCCTACAGCGCGAGCTTGCTCGACGGGGCTTCGACGTGGGCGAGGAGCGCGTCGATCACCTGCTCGGTGGTCACCCCCTCCGCCTCGGCGGCGAAGTTGACGAGCACGCGGTGGCGGAGCACCGGGTGCGCGACGCGCTTGATGTCCTGCGGCGCGACCGCGTGGCGCCCCTCGAGGAGCGCGTGCGCCTTGGCGCCGAGGATGAGCGCCTGCCCCGCGCGCGGCCCCGCGCCCCAGCGCACGTACTGCTTCACGATCGGCGGCACGTTCTCGCCGTCCGGGCGCGTCGCCCGCGCCAGCGCCGCGGCGTAGCGCAGGATCGGCTCCGAGGCCGGCATCTCGCGCACCAGTTGCTGGAGCGCGATCGTCTCCGCGCCGCCGAGCACCGGGCGCAGCTCCGTCGTGTCCACCGCCGTCGTGCTGCGCAGGATCCCCACCTCCTCCTCTTCCGACGGGTAGCCGATGAGGATGTTGAAGATGAACCGGTCGAGCTGCGCTTCCGGGAGGGGGTAGGTCCCTTCCTGCTCGATCGGGTTCTGCGTGGCGAGCACGAAGAACGGCTTGGGGAGGAGCATCGTCTCGCCCGCCGCGGTGACGTGGCGCTCCTGCATCGCCTCGAGGAGCGCCGCCTGCGTGCGCGGCGGGGTCCGGTTGATCTCGTCGGCGAGGACGATGTTGGCGAACACCGGGCCGCGGACGAAGCGGAAGCGGCGCGCCCCCGTGGAGGAATCCTCCTCGAGGATCTCGGTGCCGGTGATGTCGCTCGGCACGAGGTCCGGGGTGAACTGGATGCGGCGGAACTCCAGCGACATCGCCTCGGCGATCGAGCGGATCATGAGCGTCTTGGCGAGGCCGGGGACGCCGACGAGGAGCGCGTGGCCGCCGGCGAGCATCGCCATGAGCACTTCTTCCATCACTTGCTCCTGACCGACGATTCGCTTGGCGACCTCGGAGCGAAGGCGGCCGGCCGCGGCCAGGAGGGCGTCGCGATTCATGGCATCGCCGGCCGACCGCGTGGTCGCGCCGGGGTGGGTCGTGTTCGGTGTGGTGGAGTGCATCGTCATGTCTCGAGTCCGATCGTCACCGTCCTCACGTCGCGGATCGGACCCAACGTGGTCGGCACGGAGGTGAAAGTTGCGGGCTGGCGGCCGGGCCGCTGCGGGAACGGGGTGCACGTCCTACGGGACACCCCGTACGAACCCGTCTGAGGCAGCGAAGCCACGACCATCTCCATCCAACGCGACAGTCGTGGCTGCCCGAACCCGTGGGCGCGCGGCCAGCCGGCGCGCGCCGCATGTGCTACCGGCTCAGCGCCGGCGGGTCACGACGATGACGCTTCCCTTGACGTCCGCCCCCCAGCGGCGGACGGCTTCGTCGTTACGAAGATACTCCATCTCCTGCACATCCACAGAGGGGATGTCGCGGAGGGCCGAGGCGCCCCCGATGTTCCGCTCGTCCATGTACACCGCCACGTCTCCGCCGGTCACGGCGTCGCGGCGGAGCCAGGGGCGGCGGAGGCGATCGACGAGGTCGTACGCCGTCGGAAGGTTGGCCGCGGTGATCTCTTCGAGGGTGAGGCGCGACTGGTCAGTGGACGACTTGGTCTTGCTCGCGCTGGGCTTGGTGGGGTTGTCGCTGTGCTGCTTCCCGCCGGAAGCGCAGGCGACGACGAAGACCGAAAGAAACGCGAGGGCGACGGAAGAACGGCGCACAGAGGCCTCTTGTGGGTGTCAGCCAGGGTCAAACGTGGGGCAGCCCTGGAGTGCCAGGGCCGCCCGATGACTTGAGGTCGTCACTTAAGATGACAGATGGCGCGGGGGGAACCCCTACTTTCGGGACGAAAAAAGGGGCGCCGAGTCGCCGCGGTCGCCGAACACCATCGTCCCGTGGCCGGACACCGAGAGCTCCTGCCCGTTGAGGACCATCTTCTGGGCCGCGAATCGGACGACCCCCGTCACCTTGGCCGTGCCATCCTTGGTCGTCACGAGCGTGAGGCTCGTGTCCGACGCCGGCACGAGCGTGAACGTCGCGCCATTCTTCCCGCGAAGGTCGATCTGCGCCCTCTGAACCGTCCAGCTCGTCACGGGAATGGCCTTTCGTTCCGACGCGTGCGGCGCGGCGGCGGTTTCCGTGGGCGATGCGGTGTCGCAGGCAGCCGCGCCCACCAGGGCGAGCGCCGCGAGGAGTGGGAGCGCCCGGAGCGGGCGGTGCGAACGTGGGACGGCGGTCATGGCAAGGAGTCTCCGTTCGAGAAGTGAGGTGTGAGCGCCCAGCGTGGGGCTCAGGTGCAAGGAGGCCGTCCATCGCGCGGCCGCGGCGAGGAGCAGCTCTCCATAGGCGCGCACGTCGGCTCCGGAGGCCAGGACGCGCGCGTCGCAATCGGTTTCCACGGCCCAGCGAAGCCGCCGGTAGAGCCACCACAGCGCGGCGTTCCAGGGCGTGAGTGCGACCGCGACCACCGCGGCGGCGAGGAGGCGCGAGTCGCCGGCGGCCAGGTGCTCCCACTCGTGGCGCAGGATGAGCCGCCGGGCCTCGGCCGGGGCGCGAAGCACCCAGGCGGGGAGCACGACCGCCGGGCGCACGACGCCGACGACCGCGGGGCCGGTCTCGTCGGCGAGGAACACGGGGTGACCGTCGAGGTGGGCCGAGGTCCACGAAGCGCGCGCCGCGCGCGTGCGGAGGTGGACCGCGACGAGCACACCGGCGACGACGACCGACGCACCGCCCCAAGCGAGGAGGAGGACGCCGTTCCACACCCCGCCCCGCGCGACGCTCGCCAGCGCCGCGTCCACGGGGGCCGCGTGCGCCGCACCCGGGAGGGCGACGGCCGCCGGGAGGCGCGGTATCGCCGCGAGCAGCGCCGATAGCGGGAGCCAGCGCACGGCGAGGAGGTGAAGGAGCGACGCGATCGGGGCCCACTGTGCGGCGACGGGGAGGAGGGCCGCCGCGCCGAGCGCCCCGGCCCAGATCCAGCGACGCGGCCGCCCGAAGAGCTGCGCGACGGCATCCGCGAGCCACGCCGCGATCGCGACGAGCAGCGCCGTCACCGCGGCGCGGAGCATCCACGCGGCGATCATGGTTTCCCCCGCTTGCCGAGCCGGCGGTTGAGGAGCTCGCGCATGCGGCGGAGCTCCGCCGGGTCGAGGTTGCGCTCGGAGACGAGCTGCGCAAGGAGCAACTCGGCCGACCCGTGGAAGACCTTGTCGAGGATGTTGGAGAGCGCGCGCCCCCCGGCCGCCTCGGGCCCGATGCGCGGCACGTAGCGGTACGCGCGCCCCTCCTGCTCGTGGCGGACGTACCCCTTCTCCTCCAGCGTCTGGAGGACCCAGAGCACGGACGTGTAGGCCAGCGAGTCATCGAGCTGCGCGCGGACTTCGGCGACGGTGCCGGAGCCCTCGCGCCAGAGGATGCTCATGACATCGAGCTCGCGATCGGTGAGCTTGGGACGCGGCATGGCGGGCGAGGATGGGGGCTCGGGGTGAACGGCCGAACGACGGGATTTCACGTACTGGTTTCCCCGTAGATATACGCCATGGGGCCCGGCCTGTCAACGGGAAAACCCGTAGATGGCGGATGGGGTGTGCGCGGGGGGTGGG
>JADGGM010000142.1 GCA_019689955.1 Gemmatimonadaceae bacterium | reverse complement strand
CCCCACGGCGCCCCCAGCCATCCCGCTCCCGGAGCCGCGCGGCACGAGCGCGGTGCCGTGCTCCCCGGCCCACCGCACGAGCGCCACGACGTCCTCGGCGTCCCGCGCGACCGCGACCGCGGCGGGGACCACGCGCGCGATCCCCGCCCCCTCGGCGTACACGGCGCGCGCGTCCAGGTCGTCGCGGAACACGCCGCGGAGCCGTGGCGGCGCGACGCGGAGCGCGGGGGCGGGGGCGGCCGTCGTGCGATGCGGTGTGGTCACAGGCCGAGGTCGTTTACGCGCGGGGGATCCACGCTGTAGTCGTAGAACCCCTTCCCCGACTTCCGCCCGTACATCCCCGCGAGCACCATCCGCTTGAGGAGCGGCGGCGGCGCGTAGCGCTTCTCGCGGTACTCGTTGAACATGATCTCGGCGATCTTGTACGTCGTGTCCAGCCCCACGAAGTCGAGCAGGGTGAAGGGGCCCATCGGGTACCCCGTGCCGAGCATCATCCCCTTGTCGATGTCCTCCACGCTCGCCACGCCGTGCTCGAGCGCGTTGATCGCGTCGATGAGGTAGGGGACGAGGAGCAGGTTCACCACGAACCCGGAGTTATCCTTGGCCGCGATCGGCTCCTTCCCCAACCGCTTGGCGAAGGCAAAGGCGCTCTCGAAGGTGCTCTCGCTCGTCGTCACCGTGCGGACCACCTCCACGAGCTTCATCACCGGGACCGGGTTGAAGAAGTGGAGCCCCACCATCCGGTCCGGACGCGCGGTGGCCGCGGCCATGGCCGCGATCGTGAGGCTGGAGGTGTTCGACGCGAAGATCGTGCTCGGCGGGCAGAGCGCGTCGAGCTCCTTCCACAGCGCGTTCTTCACCTCCAGGTCCTCGACCACCGCCTCGATCACGATGTCGCAGTCGGCGAGGTCGCTCACGTCGGTGGTGAAGGTGAGCCGAGCCATCGCGGCGTCGCGGTCCGCGGGGGTGACCTTCCCGTTGCTCTTCTCGATCGCCCGGTTGAAGCTCTTCTCGATGCTCGCCTTCCCTTTCTGGCAGAGCGCTTCGGAGATCTCGCGGACCTTGGTGGCGAACCCGCTCTGGGCGGCGACCTGTGCGATCCCGGAGCCCATGAGCCCGGCGCCGAGCACGCCTACGGTCTTGATGTCGGCCATGTGTGGAAGAGTGAGAGAGTGGAGGTGGACTACCGGATCGTGGCCCCGAAGGTGGAGAGGAGCGACGGTCGTGGCAGCTCGCCGCGCTCGAGCCGGTCGAGGAGCTGCTCGAGCGCGACCTGCGCGCGCGCGACCACCGGCACGTGACTCCGCGCGACGAAGTACCCCGCGATCACCGCGGCTGCGGCAGGGATCGCGGCGACGGGGGCGAAGAAGCCGAGCGCGACGAGCGTGGCCGAGCCGAGCGCTCCTCCGCCGAACAGGGCGCCCCCGGACGCCACGCGCTGAACGCGGACGTTGGTCAGGTTCGCCTCCAGGCGCACGAGCACGCGGCCGTCGTCCACGCGGACGACGGTGGCGGCCACTTCGTGCGCCTTCGAGAGGTGGTACCCGTGCCCGCCCACGTTGAAGGCGCGCTGGAACTCGGAGAGGAACCCGGAGCGCGGCTCCCACAGCATCCGGTCGGGGAAGCGGCGCTTCACCTGCAGGATGTGCTCGCGCGCGAGCCAGAGATCGAGCGCGGCGAAGACGTTCTCCGGCGTGGCGCGCACGGTTCGGCTCGCGTGCGCGATCGCGGGGCCGAAGAGGTGCGCGAGGGTGCTGTCCTCCTGGGGGACGAGGCTCCGGCTTCGCTCCTCGGCCAGCGCCTGCCGCAGGTGCTGCGGGGCGAGCCCGACCTCGCGCCCCACCTCCACGAGCTGTTCCTCGGTGAGCGTCGCGTCGGCCGGGTCCGCCTCGGCGGCCTGCAGCTCGGCGGCGCGCTTGAGCACGCGCTCGAGCGCGGCGTGGTCGAGCCGCGCCGGCACGTTCGGGGTCGGGAGATCGCTGTCGTCGGCCATGGTCGCTCAGATCCCACCGAGCACGATGTCGATCTGCCGCCGCATCCCGTCGAGGATCGCCGCCGGGAGCGGGAAGGTGCGCGCGAGCGCAGCGTCGAGATCGGCGTCCGTCGCGGGCACGCGCGCAGAGCGCAGATAGTACTGCTCGTACCCCTGAACCAGCTCCGGTGCCACGCGCGCCAGGAGGAGCGTGCCCCCGCGCACCGCCGCGGCGCTCGTGTAGCCGGCCGCGACCCCCGTGCGCTTCTCGGCAGGGGTCGTGTTGTCCGCGATCACCTGGTTCGCGATCGTCCCAATCACCTCGTGCGCGAACACGTAGATCGCGTCCGTGGCCGCACGCTCGGTCGCAGGGAACGTCACCGCGACCGCGTTCGAGCGCCCGCCCCCGCTGATCGTGCGCCCCTCGCCGTCGAGCGGGAGCGACACGAAGATCGTCCCCGAGCCCTGCTGCGTGTTGTTCAGGTAGCCCTGGAGCTTGGGGAGGTACACGCGCGTCCAGAGCGAGTCGAGCACCGTGAGCACCGGGCTCCGCTCCCGCTGCTGCTGGTCCCAGTAGCTGCGGTAGAATCGTGTGCTCTCGTCCGCGAGCCCGGCCGCGAAGAGGCGGAGCCAGTCGCGGTCGGCCGCCGTGGGGAACGAGGCGGCGAGGATCGCGATCACCTGCTGTGACTCGCGATCGCCCGCGCGGCGCGGATCGCCGTTGGCGCGCAGGAAGAGGTCGATCCCTCGCTGCATCCCCTCCCACGAGTCGAAGTACAGCGGGAGGAACTGCCCGCCGACGAGCTGGGGGTTCGCGGCCAGCCGCGCGCGCAGCGCGTCCCGGTTCACCATGAGCTGCGACGACACGTTCGCGCGCTTCTCGAGCGCCAGCATCGCGTCGCGGTAGCCGGGCACGAAGTAGGGGACGCGCGTCGTGTCGTCCTCGATCATCGCGTAGCCGTGCAACCAGAGGTCGATGTGGTAGCGCGTGGCGATCGTCCACGTCGCCGCGGCGCGCGACGGTGTGGCGGCCGGCGCGGTCGCCCCGGCGGCCGGTTGCGCCGCCGCGCCCGACCCCGCCGCCGACGCGCACCCCGCGAGGATCACGCCGGCCGCCGCGGCGAGCAGCGTTCGAGAGAGGTGCCCGGTCGCCAGCATCAGCCGAGTGCTTCGATCACCACCGCGATCCCCTGCCCGCCGCCGATGCACGCCGAGCCGAGCCCGTAGCGCTTCCCGCTCGCGCGGAGCGCGTGGATGAGGTGCGCCGTGATCCGCGCCCCCGATGCGGCGAGCGGATGGCTCAACGCGATCGCGCCGCCGTGGACGTTGAACTTCTCCCGCGGGATCCTGAGCTCGCGCTCCACCGCGCACACCTGCGGCGCGAACGCCTCGTTGACCTCGATCAGGTCCATGTCGTCGAGCGTGAGCCCGGCCTTCGCGAGCGCGATCCGCGACGCGGGCACGGGGCCGATCCCCATGATCGTCGGATCGACCCCCGCGACCCCCCACGAGACGAGCCGCGCGAGCGGCGCCAGCCGCTTCTCCCTGGCGTACGCGGCGCTCGCCAGCACCATCGCCCCCGCGCCGTCGCCGATCCCCGAGGCGTTCCCGGCGGTCACCACGCCGTCGGCCTTGAACACGGGCTTGAGCTTCGCGAGCCCGGCGAGCGTGGTGTCGGGGCGCATGTGCTCGTCCGCGCGGAACTCCTCGATCTGGCGCGTCTTCGGGTTCTTCACCGGGATCGCGATCACTTCCTCGTCGAACACGCCGCTCTCCCACGCCGCCTTCGCCGTCTGCTGCGACCGCAGCGCGTACTCATCCACGCACGCGCGGTCGAGCTGATACTGCTCGGCGAGCTTCTCGGCGGTCTCGGCCATCGCGAGCCCGGCCACCGGGTCGCGCAGCCCCTCCCACAGCGAGTCCTCGAGCGGCGGCGTCTTCCCCAGCGGGAGCCCCCATCGCAACCCGCGCGCCACGTGCGGCGCCTGCGACATCGACTCCCCGCCGCCCACGAGGCACACCTCCGCCTCGCCGAGCAGGATCTCCTGCGCCCCCGTCACCACCGCCTGGAACCCGGAGCCGCACAGCCGGTTGACGGTGAGCGCCGGCGTCTCGATCCGGCACCCCGACCGGAGCGCGACGTGCCGCGCGAAGTAGATCGCGTCGGCCGACGTCTGCATGACGTTGCCGAAGATCGCGTGCTGCACCTCCGCCGGCGCCACCGTCGCGCGCTCCAGTGCGGCCTTCGCGGCGAACACGGCGAGATCGGTCGCGCTCAGGTCCTTGAGCGTTCCGCCGAACGTGCCGAACGGGGTCCGGACCGCCGACAGGAAGACGACGTCGCGGGTCGAGTCTCGAGTGTGCACGAGCCTGTCCAGAGGGAAGGGGCGTCTCGCTAAAGATGCGCGCGAGGAGTGGCGCCGCGGTAGGGCGACGCCCGACGTCCGCGCCCCGGCGGCTCAGCCTCGCCGCACCCGCTCCGCGATCCAGTCCCCCACCGCGCGCGTGCCGAGCGTTCCGCCCACGTCGGGCGTCCCGACGCCGTGGGCGATCGCCTCGCGCACCGCGCGCTCAACGGCCGCGCCCGCCGCCGCGGCGCCGCGGTCCGTGAGCATCATCGCGAGCGTGAGGATCGCGGCCATCGGGTTCGCCACGTCCTTCCCCGCGAGCGGCGGCGCGCTCCCGTGCACGGGCTCGTACATCGTCACCCCGCTCGGGTTCCGGTTCGCGCTCGGCGCGAGCCCGAGCCCCCCCACCAGCGCCGACGCCAGGTCGGAGAGGATGTCGCCGAACAGGTTCCCCGTCACGATCACCTCGAACGCTTCCGGCGTCCGCACGAGGTCCATCGCCAACGCGTCGATGTAGCGCGTCTCGCGCCGGATCTCCGGGTGCTCGCTCCCCACCGCCTCGAACACTCGGCGCCACAGCGCGTGCGCGGGGATCGCGTTCGCCTTGTCCGCCATCGTGACCTTCGTCTTCCCGCGTGCCGCGGCCCAGGCGAAGGCGTAGCGGATGATCCGCTCCACCCCCTTGCGCGTGTTGAGCTCCTCGGCGATCGCGATCTCGTCCGGCGTGCCGTGCTTGAACGTCCCCCCCACGGCGACGTACAACCCTTCCGTGTTCTCGCGGAAGATCATCAGGTCGATGTCGCTCGGCCTCTTCCCCTTGAGCGGCGTGAGGCGCGCGTCGAACAGCCGCGCCGGGCGCTCGTTCACGTACAGGTCGAGCTGGAAGCGCATCCCGAGCAGGATGTCGCGCGCGTGCTCGTTCCCCGGCACGCGCGGGTCCCCCAGCGCGCCGACGAGAATCGCGTCCACGTCCTGCCCGAGCCGCCGCATCTCCGCCGGGGGCAGCGTCTCCCCCGTGGCCAGAAAGTGGTCCGCCCCGTACGGGAGCATCTCCACGGTGACCTGCGGGTGGTAGACGCCTTCCACCGCATCGAGCACCTTCAACGCCTCGCGGACCACCTCGGGGCCGATGCCGTCGCCGGCGATCACCGCGAGCTTGGTGCTCATCGTGGGGCGTGCCCCGCGGGCGCAGGCGCGAACTGTTGGCTCGTGTCCGGGCGCGGCGCTCCTGCCGGCGCCGGGGCGCTGTCGCGCGGCGCGGCCGTCGTGTCGGCGTGCGCCGTGTCGGCGACGGCGGAGCCGGGGTGCGAGAGCGAGTACACGTACGCGGCGATGCGCGCGATCTCCGCCGGCGCGAGCGTCCCCGCGTACGCGGGCATCGCGACCGAGAACGCCTTGGGCCGCGCCACGCCGTCGGCGATCACGCGGCGAATGGCATCGAGCGAGCCGTCGGTCTCCAGCCACGTGCTGTCCGTGAGCGCCGGCCCCAGGCGCGGCGTCCCCGCGCCGCGCAGGCCGTGGCAGGTGAAGCACCGCCCCTTCCGGTGGAAGAGCGTGTCTCCCGCCGCGCTGTCGGCGATCAGCACCACGCTCGGCGCTGCCGGCGGCGTGGGCGCGGTCACCGTGCTACTCTCCGGCGCGATCGGGGCGCGCGTCGTGTCGAACCCGGTCCGGCTCGCGGTGTCCATCGTCGGAAGCGACGCGGCGGTGTCGATGGGAACGGCGCCCGGGGCGTGCTCGCCGCGGCACGCGGCGAGCACGAGCACGGCGAGCGCGGTCGTGCGCCACCTCACGATCCCGCGATGCCCCGCCCGCACGTGATGCAGAACTTCCAGTGCAGCTCCAGCTCGGTGCCGCACGCCGGGCACCGCTGGATCGTGAGGTTCTGCCCGCAGTGCGGGCAGAACGCCACGTGCCGCCCCTGCGGGAGCGATCCGCCGCAGTAGCGGCACGTGCCCGGGGTGGGCGCGGCCGCCGCACGCGCTGCCGTTCGGTCGGCGATCGCGGGCGCCGAGGCCGACGCGCCGCGGCTCCCCCACGACGCGAGATCGCCCGCCGTCGGCGTCGCCGGCGTGGCGAGCGTCGGCGCGGCGGCGAGATCACCCCCCAGCGCCTCCCACTGCCGCTCCGCCGTCGGCGAGAGCGACACGTGCGACGCCGCGAACTCGCGGAACGCGGCCGTGTTGGGGTTCGGCGACGCGAGCTCCTGACGCATCGCGTCGGCTAGCGCATCGTCGGGGTACAGGTAGCCGCGCTCCCCCGAGAGGAGCCGGCACAGCGCGAGCTCGTAGTCCTGATTCGTCTCGATCCCCAGCTCGCGCCGGTTGTGACGGTAGGGGATCAGGTTCTGGTACAACTCGGCGACCTCGAACGGGCGCCGGAGATATTCGGGGTTTGTGCTGCGTATATTCTGCACGAGACGGCGGAACATCCGATCGAGATCGTCCATGGGCTCGTCCGCGGGAGTATTGGTGGCTTGGAGCGCTGCATATTAGGTGCGCGCTCGCCCGCGTCGGCGCAAGGGCGTCCCCTCACCGCGTCTCAGCCGTGCGCTTCCACCGGTTGCTCCGCGAGCCCCGCCGGCGTGTCGACCAGTCGCGGCTGCTCGCTCCCTGAGAGACGGGCCCGGATGATGTGGAACAGTGCTGCCACGCCGTCACGCCACGTGATCTTCTTCCCCTGCGCGTACGTGCGCCCATGGTAGCTGATCGGCACTTCGTACACGCGCGCCCCCATCTGCGCCAGACGCGCGACGATCTCCGGCTCGATCCCGAACCGCGAGTTCGTGAGGTGCATGAGACGGAACGCTTTCATGGTGAACGCCTTGTAGCCCACTTCCATGTCCGTCAGGTTCAGGTTCGTGAACATGTTGGACAGGAGCGTGAGCCCCAGGTTCCCCAGCCGGTGCCAGAAGTAGAGCACGCGATGCGGCCCGCCCCCCGCGAAGCGCGTCCCCACCACCGCGTCGGCCTGGCCCTCCAGGAT
>JADGGM010000141.1 GCA_019689955.1 Gemmatimonadaceae bacterium | reverse complement strand
GCCCGCGCCTCGGCGGGCCGGGGCTAACGGAGGGTGGTGAACAGCCCCGTGAGACCGGTGATCGCCGAGAGGAGCATCGCCTTGCGGAGGAGCGCGAGCGACTTCCCGATGTGCACGCCGACCGTCTTCGGCGAGATCCCCATGCGCAGGGCGACTTCGTCGTAGCTCAGCCCCTCACCGCGGCTCAACACGAACGCTTCCCGCGTGCGGGGCGGGAGCCGCTCCAGAGCGCGCTCCAAGCGCCGCCGCAGCTCCTCGGCTTCGACCTCCGCCTCCGTCGCCGCCGGGGCGCGCGCCGCCCCCTCCATCGCGAGCAGCGGCGCGACGCGCGACCGCACGGCGTCGTGCCGCAGGTGGCTCATGGCGCGGCGGCGCACGGCGGAGAAGAGATAGTGCGCGACGTCGCCGTGCACCTCCCACCGCTCGCGGTCGTTCCAGATGCGCACGAACACTCCTTGCACGACGTCTTCGGCCGCGTCGCGGCTCCCCAGGTACGCCGCCGCGTAGCGGCACAGCCCCTCGTAGTGCGCGCGGAACACCGCCTCGAACGCCTGCGCGTCTCCCGCGCGGATGCGCTGCGCGAGCTCGCGGCTCCCCGGCGCGGGGCGCCCCTCGAGGGGGAGATCGGAGTCGGCGGCGGCACGCGGGAGCGACATGGCACGCGGAGAGACGACGCGGTGGGATCACGCCCAGCGTCCCCGCCACGACGTCCGTTCCGCGGGGGCGCGATCGATTTGACCGGCCATATCGATGATTTGACCGGACATATAGGCCGTCGAGACATATATGCGAGCCTTTTCCGGCGTGCGCAATAGCAGAATGCCCGACCCGGGCGCACGGAGGGACGCCCGCGGGGCGTTCGCGCGCTACCGGCCGCCCCGCACGGGACGACGGCGCTCCACGCGCCGAGCAGCACGCACGGCGGAGCTCGCGGAACTCGGGCCGCGCTCGGGCCGTATACTGTGCATCGCTTTTCCCTCGCCTCATGCGGCTCCGCAACGACGACGATCGGCTCGACGAGGAATTCCCACTCGGCGATGGTACCGCCGACACCGAGGCGACCGTCGTCTGCCCATGCTGCGGCGAGGCGATCGCCATCGGTCTCGATCCGGGGAGCGGTGCGGTCCAACAGTACGTCGAAGACTGCGAGGTATGCTGCCAGCCCTGGACCGTGAGCGTGCACTACGACACCGAGGGGCACGCCCACGTCTCCGCCATGCCGCTCGACGCATAGCAGCCCCCCCTTCCCTCACGAGCTTCCGGCCGCCCGATGCAGCGCTGACCGCCGTCCGATGCTATATTAAAGAAGACGGACATTAAGGAAGACGGACGCGACGACTCAGCCACCGCGTGCGCTCGTCGTGTGACCCCTACGGGGTATGTTCCGTCCTTTCCCTGAGAACCCTTTCACACTTCAGTAGATCTCGTTTGTCTCGACCGTTTCCCGATTCACCGTACCTCGACGCTCCGTCCCACCCAGCCCCGCAGCAACGCTCTCGAAACACAGCGCACTCTGGCTCCCGCGGACGCTCCTCACGCACCAGACGCGACGCTCAATCGCCGCGACGTGAGGCACCGAGCTCGAAACCCACGAAGACCTCGACCCCTTCACGCCGGCGCTCGGCGCGGCGCTCGCGCGGCGGCTCGCCCTACGCGTCCGCGCCATCGTTCCTGAGCTCGCATCCCACGCATCGCGCGGCGTACACCGAAACACGTGAGTGGCTCCTGGCGCAGCACGGCCCGGTGTGCGCGTACTGCGGGCGGCGCTTCACGGCGGCCGCGATGACGCTCGACCACGTCGCACCACGCCGCGGCCGCAAGGCCTACGACCGGCGCGACAACCTCGTCCTCGCCTGCCCGGCGTGCAACGCCGAGAAACGCGACCTCGCCCCGATCGCCTTCCTCCTCGCTCGCCGGACCCGCGCGGTCAACCTCCTGCGCTACGGCGCGCACCTGAGCCCCATGCTCATCGACCTCGCCCGGTCGCTCGTCCCCACCGAGGCGGACGACGCCGCGGCCGTCGCGAGCGAGCTCGACCAGCTCGACGACCTCGACGACGAGTCGCCGTACCTCGACTGATCCGCCGCGCGCGCCACGCGCCGCGCTTCAGAACGCCAACGCACGCTCCAGCCGGTCGATCAACTCCGCCTGCGCGGGGTTGATCTTCACGCGCGCGGTCTCGGCATCGAACCACGCACAGCGATCCACCTCCGGGAACGTCAGCCATCGCCCGGACCCGCGCGGCCACTCGGTGCGCACACTGTTGCTCGTCACCCGCGCCGGGTCCGCGTCCCCCTCCCACGCCCACGCGTGCACCACCTTCCCGCCACGCTGGCGCACGCTCCCCAGCTCGAGGAACGGGCCGTGCGGCGTGATCCCCGTCTCCTCCTTGAACTCGCGCTGCGCCGCGACGAGCAGCGGTTCGTCGCCGTCGGGGACGCCCTTCGGGATGGTCCACGCCCCCGCGTCGCGGTCCGACCAGAACGGGCCGCCAGGGTGAGCGAGAAAGAGCTCGAGCCCGCCGTGTGTGCGGCGATACAGGAGCAATCCGGCGCTGACGTTGGAGGGAGTCACGGACGAACCGGGTGATGGACGAGTGCGGGACGGCGCGCGCGCCGCTAGTCCAGCGCGCGCAGCCCCACTTCATCGAGGTGGCGGAGCAGGTCGGCCGGGTCCTGGTACACGCGATACGCCCCCGCGCGCTCGAGCTCGTCGCGCCCGTAGCCGCCGGAGAGCACCCCGACGCCGAGCGCCCGCGCGCGCCGCGCGGCGAGCAGATCCCACACGCTGTCCCCGACCACCACGCACGCGGTCACCGGAACGCCCAACCGCTCGGCCGCCGCGAAGAAGAGGTCGGGGTCCGGCTTCGCATGTGTGACGTCCTCGCGCGTGATGAGCGGGACGTCCGGCCCCACGCCGAGCGCCGCGACCGTGTGGCGAGCGTTCTCGAGCCGCCCGCTCGTCGCGATCGCCCACGTGGCGCCCATCTCGCGGAGATACGCGAGCAGCTCGCGCGCGCCGTTCAGCGGCCGCACCGCGGGCGCGAGCCGCGCGTACGCCTCCGTGTGCACGCGCTGCACCGTCTCCACGTCCACGGCCGACACCGCGCGCCCGGTCTCCCGCACCAGCGCGTTGACCAACAGCCCGCCGCTCATCCCGATGCGCCGGTGGATGCGCCAGACGTCGAGCGCGATCCCGGCCGCTTCCAGCGCCTCGCGCCACGCCAGCACGTGCTGATACACGCTGTCGACCAGCGTGCCATCCAGATCGAAGACGAAGGCCGGCCCGTTCGCATCGTTCCGCATCGCTCACGCTCGCCCGCTACGCGCCCAGGATCCCGGCCTCGATCGCGAACCGCACGTAGTCCGTGCGGTGCTCGAGCCCGAGCTTCTCCTGCACCCGGCGCTTGTACGCATCGACCGTCTTGGTGCTGATCCCGAGCTGTCGCGCGATCTCCGCGCCACTGTAGCCCTGCGCCACGAGCCGAAGAATCGTCTGCTCGCGCTCGCTCAGCAAGGAGAACCGGCTGCGCGCCGTCTTCGCCCGGTGCTGCGGGACGACCGCGGCCGCGAGAAGGCGCGCGGCGGTCGGACGCACGTACACCTCGCCGGCCGCGACCACGCGGATCGCCTCGACGAGATCGTGCGACGCCGCCTCCTTCGTGAGATACCCGCGCGCGCCGGCCTCGAGCAGCGCGACCAAACGCTCGTGCTCCGCGTGGACCGTGAGGATGAGCACCCGCACGCTCGGCAGCTCTTCCTGGAGGGCCCGCAGCGCCGCCTCGCCGCTCCCGCCGGGCATGTCGAGGTCGAGCACGACGACGTCGGGCACGATCCGGCGCGCGACGGTGAGCGCGGAGACGCCGTTCTCCGCCTCGCCGACCACGCGGATGTCGGCCGCGGAGCGCAGGAGCAGACGCAACCCCTCGCGCACCATGACGTGATCGTCGACCAACACCACGCGAATGGCATCCTCGCGCATGGGGACTCCGCGCCGCACGTGCGGCTGCGCCGCCAGCTCCCGTCCCAACCGCGCCGATGCGTCGGAGCGGCCCTGCGTCGGCCCATCGCTCGAGCTGTCCATGTCCAGCCACCGTCCTCAGTGACCCGATTCGGCGCGGCTCCGGCCACGACGCCGGAGTACGAGTCGCCTCGCCGAGCCGTCGTGGCGCCACGACGAGAGGCGGTCACCCCGCGGACGGTGCACTGCCCCCCGCGCCCTCGCCTCCGTTCCCGCTCTCATCACCGGCGTCGGCGACCGGCAACGTGAACCAGAACGTGCTCCCGTGCCCGAGCACGCTGTCCACGCACAGCCGACTGCGGTGCGCCTCGATGAGCCCCTTGGCGATCGCGAGGCCAAGCCCGGTCCCGGTCTGCTCGCTGCGACGGGCGTGCCAGAACCAGTCGAACACGTGCGCCAGGTCCTCCGGGGCGATCCCGGGACCGGTGTCGCTCACCGTGAAGCACACGCTCGGCGCCGATCCCCCGGCATCCGTCATGCGCGCCGAGAGCACGACGCGTCCGCCCGGCGGGGTGAACTTCATCGCGTTGCTGAGCAAGTTCAGCAGCACCTGCAGCAATCGATGCGGATCCGCCTCCACCCGCGGGAGGTCCGGCGGGCTCTCCACCACGAGCGACAGCGCCTGCTCCTCCGCGAGCGGCGCGACCATCACCTGCGCCGCCCCCATGATGTCCGACACCGCGGTCGGCCGCAGGTCGAGCGTGATGCGCCCGGCGTCGAGGCTCGCGCGGTCGAGCAGGTCTCGCACGATCTGCTGCATCCACGCCGCCGACCGCTGGATGATCTGCGCCATGTGACGCACCCCGCTCGCCGGTGGCGGGTCGGGGTCGAGCAGCGCCGTTGCGCAAATCTGGATGGTGCTGATCGGGTTCCTGAGATCGTGCGACACGATCCCGACGGCCCGGTCGCGCGCCGCCACCGCGCCCTCCATCTGGCGGAGCAGCCGCGCCTGGTCCAACGCGAGGCCGATGCGGTCGGCGATCCACCGCCCGAGCTCGGCATCGGCGAGCGCGGCGCGCTCCCCGCCGATCGCCGCGAGCGCCATGAAGCCGCGCCGCTCCCCCCCCACGCGCAGCGGGACCGCGACGCCGGACGCGGCGATGAGCAATCGCAGCAGCGCGTCCGGCATCCTGGCGTCCGCGCCCTCCCCTTCCACCTCGTCCAGCAGCTCGGCGAGCCGCGCATCGGCGCGTTCCGGCTCCATGAGATAGCTGCACACACGCTCCCGCACGACGGCAGCGCGCGCCGCGTCGACGTGCGCGACCTCGGTGATGGTCGGCACGTCCTCATCACCTGCGAGGTACAGCACGAAGCAGTCCGCCGCTCTCGGAACGATCAGTTGGGCGACCTCGGCAATGGCGCACGCCACGTCGGCGTGCGACGCGAGCACCTTCCCCGCTTCGGCCAGCAGGCGCCACCGCTCCGCCGCGAGCGCCGATGCGCGGACGGCGACGTCGAGCTCCTGCAGCAGGTGCTGCCGCTCTCGAGCGTAGCGCAGGATGCGGCGCAGCGTCGCCCCGTCGGGGGGCGGCTTGAGCACGTAGTCCTGCGCCCCCGCCCGCAGCGCCTCCAGCGCCGCGGCTTCATCGGCGGTGTCGGTAAGCACGACCACCGGCGTCCCCGGCGCCGCGGCGCGGAGGCGGCGTAGCGCGTCGAGCCCTCCTTCGTCGGCGAGCGCGAGATCGAGGATCACGACGTCCACCACCACGCGCGCGAGCATCGCGCACGCCATGCGCACGCTGTCGGCGCGGAGGAGGTGCACCGGGGTGCCGTGCGACGTCGCCGCGGGCGACGCGAGACGATCCACGATGCGCTGCACGTCGGCCGGATCTCCCTCGACGAGCAGGGCGATCAACGGATTGTCGTGTGGATCGGCAGCCATCTCGTCCGTCGCGGCGGTGGTCATGCGTCAGCCCCGCGGCGCGGCGGCCGCGCTCTTCGCGCCGGTGGGATCCGTCGCGGTCGAGCGGTCGTCGATACGCCGGCCGGCGAGCGCCGGGGGGGATCGGTCGATGGCGTCTTCCATGTGCACGATGGCCATCTCGAATATGCAACACACCCCGAGGTTCGGCTGTCAGGAAAGTGGGAAGTCCGCATTGCTCGCGACCCATGCCGCCTCCCCCGACGGTCCACCACGAGCGCACGGTCGGGCCCTTGCCCGACATCCAGGTCGCGATCACCCGACAGACGCGCGCGCGATCAGCGCGTACTTTTCCTGGGAGATCTGTGCACGCGGCGTATGAGCCGAACACGGACGACGCGCCCAGGATGACGTATGCGCAACTCGGAGCACAATGCGCGCACCGGCGGGGCCGGTGGGCCCCCGCCGTGTGGATTGCTGGACGCCGCCATGCTGACGATCGGGAGCGCGCTGCAAGCCCAGCGGCGCGACACCCTGCCCGACCCCGAAGCGTTGCGCCCCGGCATCCGCCGCCTCTGCCTCGAAGCCCACCGCCGAGGGGTGCTCGCCGAGCAGTTGATCATCGTGATGAAGCAGGCATGGGCAACATTTCCCATGGGGCGCGACCCGCGGCGCGATGTACATCGCGACGAGCTGCGTCGCCGTGTGATCGCGATGTGCATCGACGAGTACTACGCGACGCGCTGCTCCCCCCAGCACGGAGGGTGAGCGGCGCCGTCGCGCGCCCCGCCCCCCCGCGGGGGGGCGGCCCCCGCCCCCCCCCCCCGGGCGGGGGGGGGGCGCGGCGCCGCGCCGGCCGAGCGGCGTGCGCTACGCCGCGGCCGCCGTCACGCCGCCCCCGGCGCGGCGCGCGGGCTCCCTCCCCGCGCCCATGCGCGGAGCCGGAAGCCGAGCACGATGAGCAGCAGCCCGAACACCAGCGCATACGCGCCGATCCAGACGACCACCGCCACCGCTCCGGCGCTGGGGAAGGCGATGAGCAGCACGCCGAGCACGAGCGAGAGGACGCCGCTCAGCACGAGCAGCCATTCCCCCGTGATCACGCGCCGCAGCCGGATCGCCGCGGCGATCTCGAGGATGCCGGTCAGCAGCGCCCACACCGCGATCACGTAGAGCAGCGCGAGCGCGGTGATCGCCGGCCACACGAACGTGACCACGGCCGCCGCCACGTCGACCACGCCTTCCAGCAGCAACACCCACCACCGCCCGATCCCGCGCCGCCGGAACGCGCTCGCGATGGCGAGGACGCCATCCACGAGCGCGTACGCGCCGAACAGGAGCACCAGCGCCGCGATCGAGATCCCCGGCGCGAAGAAGGTGAAGATCCCGAAGAGCACCCCCGCCACCCCGCGGAGCGCCACCACCCACCAGTTGCGCGC
>JADGGM010000140.1 GCA_019689955.1 Gemmatimonadaceae bacterium | reverse complement strand
GGGTGGGGGTGGGAGGTGAAGGGCGGGAAGAGCCCGCACCCCACGGGGGCGCGCACCTCGGCGCGGACCTTCGGCCACATCGGCGGCTCCGGTGTGCTCGCCTTTTCGGACCCCGACCGCCGACTCACCGTGGTGATCCACACCTGCCGCGACTTCGGCGACGGGTGGGCCGCGGACCGGCCGTACCTCACCCGCGTGGCGACGCGGCTCGTGGAAGCAGCGGACGGGGCGTAGCCCCCGCCCGCTACGCCGAGGCCGGCGTCGGCGCCTCCGCCGCGCTCGCCGCGGCGGCCGCGCGCGCGGGGGCCCCGCCCCCCGCGGGCGCCCCCTCTCCGTCCTCTTCCGGCTCCGGAGCCGGGGGCGTGTCGTCCTCGGGGGGGAGCGCTGCGGGCTGGTCGTTCGGGTCCTCCAGGCGGAAGGCGGAAACGAGCCCCAGCAGCCGCCGCGAGGCCGCGGCGAGCGCGTTGGAGGCCGCGGCGATCTCCTGCGCGCTCGCGCTCTGCTCCTCCGTGGCGGCGGCCACCTGCTCCATCGCCGCCGCGAACGACTCCGTGCCGCGCGAGAGCTCGTCGAGCCGGAGCGTGGCTTCCACGATGAGCTGGCGCGATTCCTCCGCGGCCTGCTCGATCGCCCGCGTCCACCCCTCCGACTCGTGGACGTTCCGCTCGACCTGCGCGAACGACTCCATCGCTTCGCGCGTGGTGCGCTCCACTTCGGCGACGGTCGCCGCCGTCTGCAGGCTCGAGGCCCGCGACGCCTCCACGCGCTCGAAGAGCGAGGTCACCGTCGACTCCGTGCGGTCCGCCGCGTCGGCCGAGCTGGCGGCGAGCTTCCGGATCTCGCTGGCGACGACCGCGAACCCCTCCCCCTGCTCGCCGGCGCGGGCGGCTTCCATTGAGGCGTTGAGCGCGAGGAGCTTGGACTGGCGCGCGATCTTGCGCACGAGGGTGACGAAGGAGCGGATCTCGTCGAACGCCTGGGCCAGCGCCTCCGAGGCCGCAGCCGAGGACTCCGCCTCGCCGGTGAGCGTGGCCAGCCGTTGCGACGCATCGTCGAGCCGCGCCCGGTTCTGCTGCGCCAGCGCGCGGAGCGCCGCGTTCCGTTGCACCCCCTCGTGCGCGCCGTCGGTGAGGCGCTGGGCGATCTGCATGAGCGTCGCGGCGTCGACCGCGGTGCGGGCGATCGACTGCGCCATCTCTCCGGCTTGCTGACTCAGCTCGTTCGACGTGCGCGCCATCTCGCTCGCCGACGCCGACATCTGCTCGGTGCCGGCGGTGATCTCGGCCGACATCGCCGCCGTCTCCCCGGCCGACTCGCGGAGGATGCGGACGAGGCGCCGCAGCTCCGCGATCATCGCCCCCGTGGCGCGGTTGAGCCGTCCCAGCTCATCGTCCTCGGCGAGCGGCATCACGTCCACCGCGAGGTCCCCGTCGGCCACGCGTTCGGCGATCGAGGCCAGGGTGATCGCGGGCTCGGTGACGCGGCGCGCCACGTAGCGGCCCAGGAAGAGGAGCGCCAGCTCGATCGCGCCAAGGAGCAGCGCGCTCACCAGGAGGACCATGTCCCGCGCGTCCTGCATCCGCTCCGCGGGGAGCCCCTCGAGAAGCGATCCGAGCCAGGCCAAGCTCCCCCAGGCCAGGGCGCCCACGAGGACCAGGGCGACGATCCCGCCCACGGCGGCGATGCGGCGCTGCACCGAGCGCACGCTCCCGAAGGCGATGGTGTCGGCGTCGAACCGCGATGCGTGCTTGTGTGGGGTGCCCACCAGGGTAGATTTCACGGATAGAGTTTGCGCCGCGTGCATGATGCGACGCGCAACACGCACGAACGGTCAGGCGCCTGGGCAGACAGAGCTACTGCCCGCGCCCCCAAGCCGCCCGAACCGCGCGCGGCCTCATGCTCGAGACATGACATCGTCGAAACCCAACTCCATCGCCCACAGCCAGGCGCCGTACGATCCCGGCGCGATCGAGCGGAAGTGGCAGGAGCGCTGGCACGAGCAGCGGACCAACTCCCCCGACCTCGACCGCCCAGCGCGCCCGTTCTTCCAGTTGATGATGTTCCCCTACCCGTCCGCGGAAGGGCTGCACATCGGGAACGTGTTCGCGTTCACGGGGAACGACATCTATGGACGATTCCAGCGCCTCCAGGGGCACACCGTGTTCGAGCCGATCGGGTTCGACGCGTTCGGCATTCACTCGGAGAACCACGCGCTGAAGGTCGGCACGCACCCCATGGAGCTGATCCCGCGGAACATCGAGAACTTCCGCCGGCAGCTCCGCCGGGTGGGGCTCATGGTCGACTGGTCGCGCGAGCTGTCCACCACCGATCCGGCGTACTACAAGTGGACGCAGTGGATCTTCCTGCAGCTCCTGTACAAAGGGCTGGCGTACAAAAAGAAGGCGGCGGTCAACTGGTGCCCGTCGTGCAAGACGGTGCTCTCCAACGAGCAGGTGATCGCGGGGCACTGCGAGCGGTGCGGGACCGCGGTGGAGCAGCGCTTCCTGGAGCAGTGGTTCTTCCGGATCACGGACTACGCGCAGCGGCTGCTGGACGATCTCGACTGGATCGACTGGTCGGAGACCACGAAGACGGCGCAGCGGAACTGGATCGGCCGGTCCGAGGGCGCGGAGATCACCTTCGAGGTGATGGGGGAGCGGGCGGGGGAGAACGGCGCGCCGCGGATCACCGTGTTCACCACGCGGCCGGACACGATCTTCGGCGCCACGTACCTCGTGCTGGCGCCGGAGCACCCGCTGGTCCCGACAATCACCGCCCCGGCGCAGCGCGCCGCGGTGGAGCAGTACGTCGCGCGCACGGTGAAGCAGGACCTGGTCGCGCGCAAGGTGACGGAGAAGGAGAAGACCGGCGTCTTCACGGGGGCGTACGCCCGCAACCCGGCCACGGGGCGCGACATCCCGATCTGGATCGCGGACTACGTGCTCATGGAATACGGGACCGGGGCGATCATGGCGGTCCCCGGGCACGACGAGCGCGACTTCCAGTTCGCCGAGAAGTTCGGGCTTCCCATCGTCCGCGTGGTCGCGGGGGAAGGGGAGGACGCCGGCACGCCGCTCACCACGGCGTACACGGAAAACGAGGCGGGGCGCCTGGTCAACTCGGGGGCGTTCGACGGGCTCACGGTGGCCGAGGCGAAGTCGCGGATCGTCCGGTGGCTCGAGGAGCGTGGCGCGGGGAAGGCCACGGTCAACTTCCGGCTGCACGACTGGGCCATCTCGCGGCAGCGCTACTGGGGGCCGCCGATCCCGATCATCTACTGCGATGCCTGCGGCATCCAGCCGGTCCCGGAGAAGGACCTGCCGGTGCTGTTGCCCTACATCGAGGATTTCCGCCCCGATGACAGCGGGGTCTCGCCCCTGGCGCGGCACGAGGAATGGTACCGCGTCCCCTGCCCCAGGTGCGGGAAGTTGGGGCGGCGGGAGACGGACGTGTCGGACACCTTCCTCGACAGCGCCTGGTACTTCCTGCGCTACCCGAGCACGGAGGTCGACGACAAGCCGTTCGACCCCGTGCGCACGCGGACCTGGCTGCCGGTCGACATGTACATCGGGGGGAACGAGCACGCGGTGCTCCACCTGCTGTACACGCGCTTCATCACGATGGTGCTGCACGACATGGGGTACCTCGAGTTCGCGGAGCCGTTCGAGAAGTTCCGGGCGCACGGGCTCATCATCCGCGAAGGCGCGAAGATGTCGAAGACCAAGGGGAACGTCATCAACCCCGACGAGCACATCGAGCGGTGGGGCGCGGACACGCTGCGGACGTACCTCATGTTCCTGGGCCCGTTCGAGGAGGGGGGGGACTACCGCGACGCGGGGATCTCCGGCGTGCGCCGCTTCCTCGAGCGGCTCTGGGCCTCGGCGCAGGAAGCGCGGAGCGACGGCGCGCCCGACGAAGGGGTGCTGCGCAAGCTCCACCAGACGATCAAGCGGGTGGGGGAGGACATCCCGCGCCTGAGCTACAACACGGCGATCGCGGCGATGATGGAGTACATGAACACCCTGCGCGCCGACGAGCGCACGCCGCACCGCGCCGAGGTGGAGCCGCTGGTGGTGCTCGTCGCGCCCTTCGCGCCGCACATCGCCGAGGAGCTGTGGGAGCGCTTCGGGCACCGCGAGAGCGTGTTCGACGCCGGGTGGCCGGCGTACGATCCCGCCCGCATCGCCGAGGAGGAGATCGACCTGGTGGTGCAGGTGAACGGGAAGACGCGCGGCAAGGTGCGCGTTCCCGTCGACGTGACGCAGGACGCCGCGCTGGCCGCGGCGCTGGGCGCCCCGGCGATCGCGAAGTTCGTCACCGGGACGCCGAAGAAGGTGATCTTCGTGCCGAAGCGGTTGCTGAACATCGTCGCGTGACGCGCCTACCGGACGAGGGCTCCGCGGACCACCACCGGTTCGCGGAGCCCTCGTGCTCGTTCGGTACCCCGTGCGAACCGGCGGCGCGTTTTAGGGGTTCATCCCCACCTGACGCATCCCAGTTGTGGGAACAGAAGCTCACGTAGGTCCCTGAACGTCGCTCGATCCGTGCCCCCGAGGGATTCATGGAAGCGTCTGCCGTCTCGCTGGCTGGTTCCCGCTCTTCCGTGCGCGCGCAGACGCTCGCGGCGCCGTGGCCGATCTTCTCCGTGCTCTTTGCCTCGGCGTGCGTGATCATCGGCGTGATGTGGGACATCTCGTGGCACACCACCATCGGCCGCGACACGTTCTGGACGCCGGCGCACATGGCCATCTACCTCGGCGGGATCGTCGCCGGGCTCGCCTGCGGATGGCTCGCCCTCCACACCACGTTCGCCGGCACGCCGGAGGAGCGCGCGCAGGGGGTCCGTTTCTGGCGCTTCTTCACCGCGCCGCTCGGCGCGTGGGTGTGCATCTGGGGCACGTTCGCGATGCTCACCTCGGCGCCGTTCGACGACTGGTGGCACAACGCGTACGGGCTCGACGTGAAGATCCTGAGCCCGCCGCACACCGTGCTGGCGCTCGGGATCGGCGCGATCCAGCTCGGCGCGCTCCTCATGACGCTCGCGCGGCAGAACCGCGCCGTCGAGGAAGGTGCGGCGCGGGCCCGCTACGACCGGCTGTACGCCGTCGCGGCCGGGCTCATCTTCCTCAACTCGACGATCATGACCTCGGAGTTCGCGTACCGTGTCCTCATGCACAGTCCGCGCTTCTACGAGGTCACTTGCGGCGTGTTCACGTTCTACCTCGTGACGCTCGCCCGTGCCGCGCGGCTGCGCTGGCCCACGACGACCATCGCCGCGGTCTACACCGGCGTGGTGATCGCCATGGTGTGGATCCTCCCGCTCTTCCCCGCGGAATCGCGGCTCGGGCCGATCTATCAGCCGGTGACGCACATGGTCCCCCCCGACTTCCCGCTCCTCGTGATCGCGCCCGCGGTGGTGATGGACCTCATCTTCCAGCGCTACGGCGAGCGGTTCGGCGGGTGGCGGCTCGCGGCGCTGCTCGGCGCGGCGTTCTTCGTCGTCTTCCTGGCGGTGCAGTGGAACTTCGCGGAGTTCCTGAACTCGCCGTACTCGCAGAACTGGGTGTTCGCGACGAACAACTACTTCTACGGCCTCCCGAAGAACACGTACATGTACCGCCACCTCTTCCGGCCGAGCCCTCCCATGCTGCCGTGGCGCTGGCTCATCCCGCTCGCCCTCGCGATCGTCGCCGCGCGGCTCGGGCTCGCGGTCGGCGGGTGGTTCCGGCGCGTGCAACGATGAGCGCGCGCATCGCGAAGCTCGCCGGCATCGGCGCGATCGCGCTGGTCGCGATGGCGCACGTGGGGAGCCCGGACGTGTACTTCACCGGGAAGGCCGGACCGTACGCCGTGATGGTCGTCGTGCGGCCGCCCGGCGTGATCCCCGGGCGCGCGCAGGTGTTCGTGCAGGTGCGCGAGCCGGTGCAGCGCGTGACGGTGCAGCCGGTGTTCTGGGAGACGAGCACCGGCGGCGCCCCCGCGCCCGACGTCGCCGCGCCGGTCCCCGGCGCCTCCGACACGTACGGCGCGCAGCTCTGGCTCATGACCGGCGGCTCGTACAGCGTCGCAGTGCAGGTGGAGGGGGCGCGCGGGACGGGGAAGGTGAACGTCCCCGTGCCGTCCGTGGCCACACGCGAGCTCCCCATGGAGCGCACGCGCGGGCTCATCCTCCTCGGGCTGGGCACCTTTCTCGTCGTCGGCCTCCTCTCGATCGTCGGGTCCGCCGCGCGTGAGGCGACGCTGGAACCAGGGGCGCAAGTCGATGGAACGCACCGCCGCGGCGCGCGGATCGCGACAGCGGCCGGCGGCGCCGTGGTGCTGATCGCGCTCCTCGGCGGCGCGGCGTGGTGGGGGAGCGAGGCGCGGAACTACCGGCGCATCATCTACAAGCCGCTGCGCGCCACCACCAGCGTGACCAGGGCGCACGGGACGCGCACCCTGCACCTCGCCATCGCGGACACGGCATGGCGCCGCGGGCGGCGGCGCGGGACGCCGCTCGTCCCCGATCACGGGAAGCTCATGCACCTCTTCCTGGTGCGCGCCCCGGACATGGATGCGTTCGCGCACCTGCACCCGGTGACGAGCGACTCGACCAACTTCCGCGTCGCGCTCCCCGCGCTCCCGCCGGGTACGTATCGCGTGTACGCCGACATCATCCACGCGAGCGGCTTCCCGGAGACGATCACCGACTCCGTGGTCCTCGGCGCCATCGACTCGGCCGAAACGGGAGCGCCGTCCGCCGACCCGGGCGACAGCGCGGCATGGACGGACCGCGATGACGCGTGGACCGTCTCCGCGGGCGCGCCCCGCACGAGCCGGCTCGCCGATGGGTCGACGATGACGTGGGAGCGCGGCGACCACGCCCTCACCGCGGGGACGATCGCTCCGCTCACCTTCACCGTGACGGCGCCCGACGGGCGCCCGGCCGTGCTCCAGCCCTACATGGGGATGGCCGGTCACGCGATGATCGCGCGTGCCGACGGCCGTGTGTTCGTGCACCTGCACCCCATGGGGACGATCGCCGCGGTGGCGCAGGAGCTCTTCGACCGCCGCGAGCGCGGCGACACGGCGATGGCCGGCGAGGGGATGTCGATGCCGATGCCGATGGCACCGGCGACGCTCCCCGACACGGTGTCCTTCCCGTATGCCTTCCCGGCGCCGGGACGCTATCGCATCTGGGTCCAGGTCGAGCGCCAGGGGACCGTGCTCACCGGGACGTTCGACGTCGAGGTGCGGTGAGCGAATGGAGGAGGGCGCGGTACGGCGACCGTCCTGCGCTCTCCGCTATCGCAGCACCGCCGCGACCCACTCCCCCACGTAGTACC
>JADGGM010000139.1 GCA_019689955.1 Gemmatimonadaceae bacterium | reverse complement strand
CTCCGCGAACCGCCCCGCCGCCCTCACCGAGCTCCTGCAGCAACACCTCGCGGCTCACCCCGGCGGCATCGCTCACGCGGCCGAGGTAGATGTCGCGCGTGATCGGGTCCGCCGTGGCGCGGATCGTCGGCAGGAGGCGGTCCAGCGCACGGCGCTTGCGGCGTAGATCGGCGAACCACCCGGCGCGCTCGAGGAGCTGCACCTTCCGCTCGAGCACGTCGATCGCGTGCCCGAGCTGCTCGGTCAGCGCCTCCCCCCCGAACTTGTCCACGAAGCTGTCCGGGTCCTCCCCCTCCGGGAGCGTCACCACCTGCACCGCCATGCCGTGGCGCAACAGCTCGTCCCCCGAGCGGAAGGTGGCCTTGAGGCCCGCTTTGTCGCTGTCGTAGAGGAGAAAGGCATTCCTGGTGAAACGACGAAGCAACGCCGCTTGCGATTCGGTGAGCGCGGTCCCGAGCGGCGCCACGACCCAGTCGAACCCCGCCGAGACGAGGCGGACCACGTCGAAATACCCCTCGACGATCATCACCCGGTCGTCGCGGCGGATGACGTGCTTGGCCATGTGCAAGCCATAGAGCAGCTTCGCCTTGGAGAACACGGGCGACTCGGCCGAGTTGAGATATTTCGGCTCACCCGGCCCGAGGAGGCGGCCGCCGAACCCGACGTAGTTCCCCATCGCGTCGAGGATCGGGAACATGAGTCGGTTGCGGAAACGGGGGCGCAGCTCCCCCCCCTCCTCCCGCTGCACCAGCAGCCCGGCCTCCACGAGCCGCGCTTCCTCGATCCCGAGCGCGGCGAAGTGCGTGCGGAGCGCGTCGGGATCGCGCGGGGCAAAGCCCAGGGCGAACCGGTCCGCGACCTCGCGGGAGACGCGGCGCAGCGCGAGATAGTCGCGCGCCGCGCGCCCTTCCTCCTCGTCCCACAGGAGCTGCCGGAAGTAGTCGGCGACGGCGGCGTTGACGTCCCAGAGTGGCTGCCGCGGATCGGGCCCTTCGCGCCGGCGCTGCACCTCCTCGACCGGGATCCCCACGCGCTCGGCGACGTACCGCACCGCGCCGGGCCAGTCCACGCCGAGCCGCTTCTGCAGGAAGGTGAAGACGTCCCCCCCCTCGTGGCACACGAAGCAGTAGTAGATCCCCTTGCGGGGGGAGACGGAGAAGTTGCGGTGGGTGCCCTGGTGGAAGGGGCACGGGCCACGAAAGTCGGAGCCCGTCCGCTTGAGGTTCACGTGCTCGCCGATGATCTGCACGATGTCGGCCGCCTGGCGCACGCGCTCGACCGTCTCGTCGCTGATCATGGCTCAGTGCAGCTCGGCGACGGTGACGCCCGCGCCGCCCTCGTTCCACGCGCCGAGCCGCGCGCCGCGTACGCGCGGGTCGCCGCGCAGGAGCTCGGCCACGCGCTCCCGGAGCGCGCCGGTCCCCTTGCCGTGGATGATGCGCAGCTCCTTGAGATCGGCGCGCACGGCGTCGTCGAGCGCGTGCAGGAGCGCGTGCTCCATCTCGTCCACGCGCATCCCGCGCAGATCGATCTCGGTGGGGGCGTGCGCGTCGGGGAGCTCGCCGTGCATCGGCACGGGCTCCACGGCGACGCGCGCACGCGCGGTGCGCGTGAGGGTGTGCCGCGGGACCGTGACCTTGAGCGCTCCCACCGCGACCACCGCGTCGTCGCCGCGCAGCTCGACGACCTGCCCCGAGCGCCCGCCCAATGTGCCGACTTCCACGACGTCCCCCTCGGCGATCGCCGCCGGGGCGGACGCGGCGGCGGACGCCCGCTCGCGGCGCCGCTCCCCTTCCTCGATCCGCTCGATCGCCTTCGACTGCCGCGCGGCCATCGCCTCCACGCGCCGGCGCGCCTCGCGCGTCACCTCCTCCGCCGCGCCGCTCTCGCGGATCTCGCGCACCGCGCGCTCCACCTCGGCGCGCGCGTCGAGCAGGTACTGGCGCGCCTGCTGCCGCGCGCGCTGCTCCAGCGTGCGCTCGGCCGCACGCAACGCCCGCTCGCGCTCCGTCACACGCTCCAGGCGCGCGGCGGCCCGATCTGCCTCCTCCGCCGCGCGTGCCTCGCGCTCGGCGAGCGCGACCTCGCGCCGCTCCAGGTCCGTGAGCAGCGCCGCCACGTCGCGCTCCTCGCGCGAGAGCCGCTCCTCCGCGCGCGCGAGCACCTCCGGCGGGAGCCGGAGACGGCGGGCGATGCTCAGACCGTACGAGCGCCCGGGGATCCCCTTGATCAGACGATACGTCGGCTCCAGCGCCTGCTCGTCGAACTGCAGCGACGCGTTCACGATCCCCGGCACCTCGGTGGCGAGGAGCTTGAGCGCGCCCAGGTGCGTCGTGGCGACGGTGCGCGTGCCGCGCCGCGTCAGCTCCTCGAGGATCGCGCCGCCGAGCGCCGCCCCCTCGGCGGGATCGGTGCCCGAACCCAGCTCGTCGATGAGGACGAGCGAGTCCGCCGTCGCCCCCGCGAGGATCTCCCCGAGGTTGCGCAGGTGCGCGCTGAACGTCGACAAGCTCGCCTCGATCGACTGCTCGTCGCCGATGTCGGCGAAGCACTCGTCGTACACCGGGACGCGGCTCTCCGCGCCCACCGGCGCCGGGACCCCCGCCTGCACGAGCGCGGAGATGAGCCCCACCGCCTTGAGGAGCACCGTCTTCCCCCCCGTGTTCGGCCCCGAGAGGAGCAACGTGCGCTCCGTCGCGTCCATGACGAGATCGAAGGGGACCACCGTCCCCCCGCGCGCGAGGAGTAGCGGGTGGCGCCCGTTCCGGATGGCGAACCCCTCGCGCGGCGTCGCCAGCTCGGCGCTCGCGCACTGGAACCGCTCCGCGAACCGCGCGCGCGCGTAGAGCGCGTCGAGCGTCACGAGCACGTCGAGCGCGTCGGTCAGCGCCGCGTGCATCGGGCGGAGCGCGTCGGTGAGCTCGAGGAGGATGCGCTCGACCTCGCGCTGCTCCTCGGCCTCCAGCTCGCGGATGCGGTTCCCGGCCTCGATCGCCGCGGGGGGCTCCACGAACAGCGTGCCGCGCGTGGCCGACTGATCGTGCACGATCCCCCCGACCGCGCCGCGCGCCTCGCGCCGCACGGGGATCACGTAGCGCCCGTTGCGCACGGTGACGGACATGTCGGGCACGCGGTGGTGCGGCTCCAGCCGCGCCATGATCCGCTCGAGGAGCTGCACCAGCTCCGCCTCGGCGCCGCGCAGCTCGCGCCGTATCCGGCGGAGCGCTGGGGAGGCGTCGTCCTTCACCGTGCCGTCGCGCTCGATCGCGCGCTCGATCGCCGCCTCCACGGGCTTCGCCTCCACGAGGCGCTCGGCGAACGGGGCGAGCACCGCGGTCGCCACGCTCGCCCGGCGCTCATCGCGCAGCGCGTCGCGCGTGAGCCGCGACGACCGAAGGAGGAGCGCGCCGCCGAGCAGCTCCTCGCCGCGCCACACGCTCCCGGCCGCCCGGAGACGGCCCAGCGCGTCCTCGAGGTCGGGGATCGGCTCCGGGGCCCACCCGCCCTCGCGCCTCACGAGCGCGCGCATGGCGGCCACACGCGCGTGCTCCGCCTCGATCCACGCGCGATCCGTCACCGGCGCCGCCGCCCGGACGCGCGCCGCGCCGAGCGGCGACGACGCGTGCTGCGCCACGACGTCGAGCACGGCGGGGAACTCCAGAACGGCGAGCGCGTGCGTGTTCACGATCCAGCTCCCACGATGAAAAAGCCCGGACGCGAAGCGCTGGCGCTCCTCGTCCGGGCTCCTTTGTCCAGCGCTGAATCAGACACCCTGCTTCTGCAGCTCTTCCCGCGCGATGCGATTGATCGTGGCCCCCTCGGCCCGCCCTTTGAACTGGGGCATGAGCTTCCCCATCACCGCACCGATGGTCGTCGCACCCGCCGCGATCGCCGCGGCCGCCGCAGCCCGCACTTCGTCGTCGCTGACGTTCGCGGGAAGGTACGTCTCCAGCCTCGCCACCTCATCCCGTTCCCGCGCCGCAAGCTCCTCGCGGCCGGCACGCTCGTACATCTCGATCGACTCGCGGCGACGCTTGATCCCCCGGCGCAGGACCTCGCGCACCTCCTCGTCGGTCAGATCGCGGCGCAGCTCGATGGACCGATTCTTCACATCGGCGAGCAGCGTCCCGAGCAGGAGCGTACCCGGTTTGTCCTGCGCCTTGCGCGCAGCGTTCAAGTCGCTTTGCAGGCGAGCGAGGAGCTCGGACACGAGCTCACGCCACGCGAGGACGACGATTCTTCCGCCGCGCGGCGTTCTCCTTCCGCTTCCGGCGCTCGCTCGGCTTCTCGTAATGCCGATGCTTGCGCAGGTCGGACAGGATCCCCGCCTTCTCGCACTTCTTCTTGAAGCGCTTCAGCGCCCGCTCGAAGTTTTCATCGTCGTGGATGATGACTTCCGACAAGAGATGCCTTCCCTCTTTCGTGGCGAAACCGCCCGTTAAGTGTTTGGAATTGTAAAAGTTAGTGATTCCCGGCGCGCCGTGTCAAGAATGACGGGCGCCACCGGCGAGCGCTCACCCCGGCGGCCACCCCATGGCGCGGCCACCCAACAGGTGAAGGTGGATGTGAAAGACGGTCTGCCCCGCATCCGCGTTCGTGTTGACCACGGTGCGGTACCCCGACTCCGCGATCCCCTCCCGCTTCGCGATGTCGGCCGCCAGGAGCGCCATGCGGCCGAGGAGGGTGGGGTCCGGGCTGTCGTTGAGCGAGCCCACGTGCTGGCGCGGCACCACGAGCACGTGCACCGGCGCCTGCGGGTTGATGTCGCGAAATGCCACACACTCGTCGCTCTCGGCCACGATCTTGGCCGGGATCTCCCCACGCACGATGCGGCAGAACAGGCAGCTCTCAGACACGGGCGTTCTCCACGGAAGCGGGCAGTCCGGCGCGCGCGATCGCCAGCCCGGCGATCGCCGCGGTCTCGAATCGGAGGGTCAGCGGCCCGAGCTTCACGGGGACGAATCCCGCCCCCACGAGCTGGGCCCGCTCCTCCGGCTCGATGCCACCCTCGGGTCCTACTGCGATGATGATCGGGCTGGACACTTGCTGTTCGGCCACGCTTTCCCCCTCGGCGTCCAGCAACCATCGCGCCCCGGGCGGGCAGGCGGCGATCGCGCGCTCCACCGTCGCATCGGGGTAGAGCATCGGGAGCCAGCCGCCCCCGGACTGCGTCAGCGCGCCGATCATGCGGGCACGCACCTTGGGCTGGAAGCCGACCCCTTCCCCGCGCGGGCTCACGCTGCGCGAGCGCCGCCACATCACGGGACGCCACGACGTGACGCCCAGCTCCGTGGCCTTCTCCGCGAGCAGGAGCATCCGGTCGCGGTCCGCGATCGGCACCATGAGGTGCACGGGAGGGAGCGGCTCCACCTGCTCCACGCGCTCCACCTCGACCACCGCCTGGCTCCGGGCGAGGCGCACGAGCGTCCCCCACGCCACCCTCCCCGCGCCGTCGACGAGGCGGAGCGGGTCCCCGATCCCCACGCGCCGGACGCGCGCGTGCTGGGCCTCGTCGGCGCCGAGCGTCGTCGTGCGGCCGGGGGCCATGGGCTCGCTGCAGAAGAGCGTCGCTACGGCCGTGCGACCACGCCGCTCCACCACTCCCCCTCGCGGTACTCGTCCTCCAGCGTCCACCCCTCGCGCGCGAGCGCAGCGACCACCATCGCGCGCTCGGCGACCAAGATGCCGCTCACGATCCCCCGCCCACCAGGGGCGAGCGCGTCGCGCATCACCGGGGCCAGCTCGAGGATCACCGACGACAGGATGTTGGCCAGGATCACTCGCACCGGCGCCACGAGCGGGAGCACGAGCGCCGCGTCCCCCTCGATCACGGTGACGCGCCCGTCCACGCCGTTGCGGGCGACGTTCTCCTCGGCGTTCCCGATGGCATCCGGATCGACCTCGATCGCGGCCACGCGCGAGGCACCGAGCCGCGCCGCGGCGATCGAGAGCACCGCGCTCCCCGCCCCGATGTCCGCCACCACGTCCCCCGGGCGGACGACCTGCTGCATGAGGTGCAGCACGCCGCGCGTGGTCTCGTGCTCCCCTGTGCCGAACGCCATCGCCGGCTCGATCACGATCGGGAGCTCGACGTCGTCCAGCTCCGCCGCGCGCCACGGCGGCGCGACCCCGATGCGCCCCACACGGTGCACGCCGACGCGCGCGTGCGCCGGCGCGCTCCACGCGGTGTCGTCGAACGGCGCGCGCTCCACCGTGACGTCGCGCCCGGCGGCGCGCACGGCGCGCTCGAGGGCATCGACGTCCGCGCCGTCGCCGACGTACGTGAGGAGCTCGGTGGCGGTGGGTTCGATGACGCCGCTCGCGCCCGCGCCCACGAGGAGCGCCACGATCGCGTCACGCGTGTCGTCGCCGACGCCGCGCACGCGCACTTCGGTCCAGGTCACGGGGCGCCCTCGGCCCGCGCGGCGCTCACGCGCCCAGCGCCTCTTTCATTCTCGACCAGAACCCTTTGGGCCGCGTCAGCGGGGGCGCGCCCTCGGCCCGCTGCAAGGCCCGCAGCAGCTCTTCCTGCTCCGGGGTGACCGACTGCGGGGTCCAGAGCTGGACGCGGACGTAGAGGTCCCCGTTCCCGCTGCTGTTCACGCGCGGGAGCCCGCGGCCGCGGAGCTGGAACTCCTGCCCGCTCTGCGTCCCCGGCGGGACGCGGAACGAGATCGAGCCGATCACGTTCGGCACTTCGATGTCCGCTCCGAGCACGAGCTGCGGGTAGGTGACCAGGACCTCGGTGTACAGGTCGGCCCCCTCGCGCTCGAAGCGCGGGTCCTCCTCGACATCGAAGACCACGAGCACGTCGCCGCGCGGGCCCCCCTGCGGCCCCACGCTCCCGACGCCGCGCAGCGACATGTACTGCCCCGTCGCCACGCCCGCGGGGATCTGCACGCGCACCGTGCGCTCCGCGCGCACGCGCCCTTCACCGCGGCACCGCTTGCACGGGGTCTCGATCGTCTTCCCCTGCCCCGCGCACGCCGGGCACGGCGCCACGCTCACGAACTGGCCGAAGAAGGACCGCTGCGCGCGCCGCACCTCCCCCGTGCCGCCGCAGGTGGAGCAGCGCGTGGGGCGCGTCCCCGCCTCGGCGCCGGTCCCTTCGCACCGGTCGCACGGGTCGAGGAGCTTGAGCGTCAGCTCCTTCTCCACACCGGTCGCCACCTCGGCGAGCGTGAGGTGCACGGTGACCTTGATGTCCGCGCCGCTCCGAGCACCACCACGCGAGCGCCCGCCGCCGAACATCTCGTCGAGCCCGCCGAACCCGCCGAAGTCGCGCATGAAGATGCTCAGCGCCTCGGCGAGGTCCACGTGATGGAACCCGCCCGCCCCCGCACCGCCACGCAG
>JADGGM010000138.1 GCA_019689955.1 Gemmatimonadaceae bacterium | reverse complement strand
CCTCACCACGGCCCCACGCCCCGCGCGGCGCGACACGACCGAGCGGATCGCGATGGCGGTGGGGGAGCACACGCGCACCTTGCGGCGCGCGCTCGCCGCGGTGAGTGTGTTGCTCATCGTCGCGGTGGCCGCCGCGTACTGGATGGGGCACCGTGAGGCGCAGGCGCGCATGGCGGAGCTGCGCGCGCTGAGCCGCGCCAACGACAGCCTGGCGCGCGTGTACGCGCAGCGCGTGGCCACGCTCGCGGGGCGCGTGGATGGGCTGGACTCTTCCCTCGCCGCCTCGGTGGCCGAGCGCGACGCGCTGCGCCGCGCCCTGGCGAACGGACGGTCCGGAGCGCACGCGGACTCGCTCGCGGCGGAGCTGCGGGCGCTGGAATCGCGGCGCCACGCGATGCTCACCGCCGCGCAGGTCGACTACTCAAAGATCGCGGAGCGGAACGGCGGCGCCGTCACGCTCATCGCCGTGGAGTGGAGCGACGGGACGATGTTCAGCGGCTCGGGGTTCTGCGTGCGCAGCGATGGTGCGATCGTCACCAACCGCCACCTCGTGGCGCGCCCGGGGGGGGAGCGGCCGACGCGCATCGCGGTGATCTTCAGCGACACGAAGGCGTGGCTCCCAGCGCACGTCGACACGGTGAGCGACGCCGCGGACCTCGCGCTCCTCCAGGTCGACGCGGCGGGGCCCTTTCCCGCCGTGGCGCGGGTCGCGCCCTCGGCGGCGGGGACGCCGGTGGGGAAATCAGTCGCGATCATCGGCTACCCGTTGGGCACGGACACGCCGATGGAGGGGAGCGGGACCACGATCACGGCGCGCTCCTCGCTCGTTGCCGGGACGGTGAGCAAGAACCTCTCGACCGTGCTCCAGATCGACGCGTACGCGGGCGACGGGTCGAGCGGGAGCCCCGTGTTCGACACCGAGGGGAACGTGGTGGGGGTGGTGTACGGCGGCGCGCGGGAGAGTGGGGGGCGGATCGTGTACGCCGTACCGAGCGACGCCGTCGCGCAGCTCATCGCGCGGTAGCCGGCCTCCGGCCGTTTCCCGTTCGCCGAGCTCGGCGAGGGGTTGCTCTTTCGCTTCTTCGTCTCGTACCGTATCCATGTGCGGCGGGGCCCCCCGGGTGTCCGGCAGCTCTCATGGGTGGTATCGATGCGCGTCTCGCCCCAGGAAGCTGAGCTCGCCGCGGCGCTGGGCGATCGCTACGCGCTCGAGCGCGAGCTCGGCCGCGGGGGAATGGCCACGGTCTATCTCGCCCGCGACCGCAAGCACGACCGCCCGGTCGCGCTCAAGGTGCTCCACGCCGAGATCGCCGAGTCGCTCGGCGCCGCCCGCTTCGAGCGGGAGATCCGGCTCGCCGCGCGGCTGCAGCACCCGCACATCCTCTCCGTCTACGACTCCGGCGCCGCCGCGGGGTGGCTCTGGTTCACCATGCCGTTCGTCGAGGGCGAGACGCTGCGCGCGCGCCTCGAGCGCGACGGCCCGCTCCCGGTCGACGAGGCGCTGGAGATCGTGCACCAGGCCGCGCAAGCGCTGCAGTACGCGCACGAGCACGGGACCATCTGGCGCGGCGCGACGCCGGGGGTACCGGCGGACCATCGCTCTCGCGGTGGTCGCCGGCGTGCTGCTCGTCGCCGGCGTGCTCGCGCGGATCTACCTCCACGTGGGGGACCGGGACCGCGCGATCGCTCGGCTCGATGCGATCGTGGGGCTGCCGTACTTCGTGTCGCCCGTCTGGTTGGCGATCGACCCGGAGCTCGCGTCGCTCCGCGACGATTCACGGTTCCGCGCGGTCGTGGCGCGCCGTTGAGTGGGCGCCGCGGGGGGTCTCACCCGCTCCGCATGAGCCACCGCGCCGCCGCCTGCTGCATCACGCTGTCGCCCCCCCACGCGGTCGCGATCGACCTGGCCGCGGGGAGCTCGCGGATGAGGCGCGGGTGCCCGAACTGCATCACGAGCGCGTCGGGGGCCGCGGCGCAGGCGGCGCTCACGGCGGCCTGCGTCGCTTCGCTGTAGCCGGCGCGCCCCTTCCCCGCCTGCACCTCGCCGAAGAGCGCGATCACCGTGGTGGGCGCGCCGTCGCGCGCCGGGGCGTCGACCGCGCGCGCGTCCCACCCCGCGGCGCGGAACGTGGCGAAGAAGGGCTCGCGGGACGTCCGGCCGCGCGTGATCGCCGCGTCATCGTCGATGACGATGATGTCGAGCGGGGCGCGGACGGGCGGGCGGATGCCGCGCACCATGCGCACGACGCGGTCGGCGAGCTGGGCGCCCCAGGCGATGTCGGTGGCCGAGGGCTTCCGGTACTCGTTCGGCGGCGACGCCCACTGCGCCCACTTGAGGCGCCGCCGGAGCGACTGCTGCACCACATCCGGCAGCAGCTCGCGCGACGCGATCGCGCGCTCGAGCGCGTCGACGAGGTCGTCGAGGCTCGACGGGCAGAGCAGGAGGTCGCACCCGGCGTTGAGCGCGGCCACGGCGCTCTCCCCCTCGGTGCAGCCGGCGTGGGCCCCGGCCATGTCGAGCGCGTCGCTCACCACGAGGCCGTCGAACTTGAGCTGCTGGCGGAGGAGCCACTGCAGGATCTCGCGCGAGCAGGTGGCCGGCGCGCCGCTGGCGTCGAGCGCGGGATAGGCGACGTGCGCGGTCATGATCGACGCGACCCCCGCCTCGATCGCGGCGCGGAAGGGGAGGAGGTCGACGTCGAGCAGGTCCTTCTTCGCCGCATCGACGACGGGGAGCTCGAGATGCGAGTCGGCGCGCGTGCGCCCGTGGCCGGGGAAGTGCTTGGCACACGCGAGCACGCCCTCCCCCTGGCACGCGCGGATCCACGTGGCGGCGAGCGAGGCGACGCGGTGCGGGTCGGTGCCGAAGGCGCGCGTGCCGAGGATCGGGTTGTCGGGGGTGAGGTCGACGTCGCAGACGGGGGCGAAGTCCCAGTTGACCCCGAGGGTGCGCGCCTCGCGCGCGGTGAGGCGCGCGGCGCGGCGCACGGCGTCGGGGTCGTTGAGCGAGGCGATGGCGGCGAGCGGTGGGAGGCCGGTGGCGCCGGCGAACTGCTGCCCTGCGCCGCGCTCGAGGTCGGCGGCGATGAGGAGAGGGATCCTGGAGCGCAGGCGCAGCTCTTTGGTGAGCTGGCGCACGGCGTCCTGCTCGCCGCCGAAGAGGACGAACCCGCCGACGCCGCGCTCGAGCGCGTGCTCGAACGCGGGGCGGTCCTTCTCGTACCCCAGCGCGGGGTCCCACCGGATGGCGGTGAGGATGAGGTTCGCGACGCTCATGCGGGGCACCGTTTGCCGAGCACGCGCGCGCCGCGCGCGCCGGTGGCGCTGGGGACGTTCCCGGCGCGCCCGCAGAGGTGGAGCCAGCCGAGGAGCGCGAAGGCGACGGCCTCCTTCGCCTCGCCGTCGAAGAAGAGGTCGTCGAAGCGCGCGACGGGGCGCGGGGCGAGGGCGGCGGTGATCGCGGCGACGAGCGCGGGGTTGCGCGCGCCGCCGCCGGAGAGAACGACGTCGCGCACGGGCTCGGGGACGAAGCGGCGGTACGCGTCGGCGATGCTCTGCGCGGTGAGGGCGACCGCCGTGGCGACGATGTCCTCGGGGCTCGCGCCGGGGCGCGCGGCGCGGCAGCGGTCGATGAACCGCGCGATGTACGCGCGGTCGAACAGCTCGCGCCCGGTGGATTTGGGTGGCGGCGCGGCGAAGTACGGCTCGGCGAGGAGCTCGGCGACCACGCCGGGGACGGGGGAGCCGCGCTGGGCAAGCGCGCCGTTCACGTCGTACGGGAGCTCGGGGACGAGGGCGCGCGTGACGCCGTCGAGCACGGCGCACCCGGGTCCGGTGTCGAAGGCGCGCACCGTCCCTTCGGCGCCGCGCGGCGGGACCACGCTCACGTTCCCGATCCCGCCGAGGTTCTGCAGCGCTCTCCACGCGCCGGGCGCGGCGAAGAGGAGCTGGTCGGCGATCGCGACGAGCGGCGCCCCCTGCCCTCCCGCGGCCACGTCGCGCACGCGGAAGTCGCTCACCACCTCGATCCCGGTCCGCTCGGCGATGACCGCCGCTTCGCCGAGCTGCCAGGTCGCGTGCGGCGCCGCGTGCCACATCGTGTGCCCGTGCGACGCGATCGCCCGCACGGCGACCGCGGGGATGCGCGCCGCGGCGATCGCGTCGAGCGCGGCGTCGGCGAGCCAGGCGCCGAGGTCGAAGTTGAGCGCGCAGTACTCGGCCGCGGTCCCGCGCTCCACCGCGCGGAGGAGGCGGTCGCGCTGCTCCGGCGTGTACGGGCGCGCGTGATAGGCGAGGAGCTCGGCGTGCACGAGCCCATCGGCCGGCGAGAAGCGCGCCACGGCCGCGGAGATCCCGTCGGCCGACGTCCCCGACATGAGCCCGACGAGCACCGCCGGATCGGCGGCGGCCGGCACGCCCGAATGGGGACGAGCGAGGATCACTCGACCGGCGGCGGCGGCTCGTTGATCACGCGGCGAATCACGCCGCCGGCCGCGGCGAGCGCGCGCTCCGCCTCCGCGCGCGATGCGCCCAACTTGGCCATCACGATCGCTGTCTTCACGCTCCCCCCGGCCGCGTCGATGAGACGCCGCGCCTCGGCGCGCGGGACGCGGCAGACCTCCATGAGAATGCGCTCGCCCCGGTCCACCAGCTTCTGGCTCATCGCGCGCAGGTCGACCATGAGGTTGCCGTACGTCTTCCCGAGCCGGATCATCGCGCCGGTGGAGATGGTGTTGAGCACGAGCTTCGTCGCGGTCCCGGCCTTCATGCGGGTGGAGCCGGTGATCGCCTCGGGCCCGGTGATCGGAAGGATGGCCACGTCGAGGCGCGCCACGAGCTCCGCCGGTGGGGGGGAGCACGCGATGATCCCCGTGTACGCGCCGAGCGCGATCGCCCGCTCCAGCGCGCCGCGCACGTAGGGGGTGGTACCTGAGGCCGCGATCCCGATCACGAAGTCGCTGGGCCCCACGCCGCGGGCATCGAGCGCGGCGGCGCCGTCCGCGGCCACGTCTTCCGCGCCCTCCTGCGAGCGCGTGAGCGCCGGGACCCCGCCGGCGATGATCCCCTGCACCATCTCCGGGTCGGTGCCGAAGGTGGGGGGACACTCGCTCGCGTCGAGGACCCCGAGGCGCCCCGAGGTCCCGGCGCCGACGTAGAAGAGCCGCCCGCCGCGGCGAAAGGTGCTCTCGGCCAGCTCGATGGCGCGCGCGATCGCGACCCGCTCCCCCGCAACGATGTCGGGCACCGTGCGGTCTTCCGTGTTGAGGAGGTCGACGATTTCCAGGGGCGAGGCGAGGTCGATCGCAGCGGTGCGCGGGTTGCGCCGCTCGGTGAGCCGTGGATCGAGGTGCGACGTGGTCAAAGCACGAGCTGGTTGAGGTGAATGGTCCGCTGGCTAACTTACCCGGCGCCGCGCGCCACTGGCAAGCCGCGCCCCGCGACGCGGACGCGCGCCGGCGCACGATTCGCGGAACGCACGCGCGGAGGCGCCGGAGCGCGTGACCTGGGTCACACCCGCGAGCCCGGCGCGCGCGCCGGGGCGGCGCGGTGCGGGATCTTCCGCCGCCACGGTCCGGCGCCGAGCTTACGCCTCGACGACGCGCGCTCCACGCGGGCGGAGCGCACGCTCGGCCGCTGTTTCGACCTTCATCTCGGGAGACTCTGTCATGCGTTCGCTGCGCGTCCATCGTGCGCTCGGCATCGGGGTCCTGGCCGCCACCGCTGCGGCCTGCCACACGACGACCCCCTCGACCATCGGCGGCGTACCGTCCGCGCCGGCAGCACGCCCCGCTCCGGCGCGCGAGAGCTACCGCGCACCCGTCTTCCCGCCCGGGTGGCGCTTCGCCGCGGGGCGGCCGGCGGCGGAGGCGCCGCACGGGATGATCGCCAGCAACAGCGCGCTCGCGAGCGAGGCCGGGGTGGAGATCCTCCGGCGCGGCGGTAACGCCGTGGACGCGGCCGTGGCCACGGGGCTCGCGCTCGCGGTCACGTACCCCGCGGCGGGGAACCTGGGCGGCGGGGGGTTCATGGTGATCCGCATGGCCGATGGGCGCGTCGCGGCGCTCGATTACCGCGAGGTCGCCCCGCTGGCCGCGACGCGCGACATGTACATCGACGCGAACGGAAAGCTCACCGACAAGAGCCTCGTGGGCCCGCTCGCCTCGGGGGTGCCGGGGGCGGTCGCGGGGATGGCCGAGGCGCTGCGCCGCTACGGCACCATGTCGCTCGCGCAGGTGATGGCGCCGGCGATCCGGCTCGCCGGGGAGGGGTTCGTCGTCGACAGCGCGCTCTGGCGCTCGCTCTCGGAGGCGCGCCCGCTGATCACCAAGTTCGCCGGGGCGGCGGTGTTCTTCCCCAACGGCGAGCCGCTCGCGCCGGGGACGCACCTCGTGCAGCCCGCGCTCGCGCGCACGCTCCGGCTCATCGCGGCGCAAGGCCCGGACGCGTTCTACAAAGGGGCCATCGCCGACAGCATCGTGGCCGAGATGCAGCGCGACGGCGGGATCATCACGAAGGAAGACCTCGCCCGCTACACGCCCATCTGGCGGGAGCCGATCCGCGGCACCTACCGCGGCGACACGATCTTCGCGATGCCCCCCTCCTCCTCCGGCGGGGTGACGACGATCGAGTCGCTCAACATCCTGGAGACGTATCCGACGCTCCCCCCGTTCGGGAGCGCGATGTACACGCACCTCGTGGCGGAAGCGTTCCGGCGGGCGTTCATCGACCGGAACACCACGCTCGGTGATCCGGCGTTCGTGCAGGCGCCGGTGGACAGGCTCACGAGCAAGGCGTACGCGCAGACGCTGCGCGCGACGATCGAGGACGCGCACGCGTCCGCGTCGCCGGCGTTCACGAGCAGCGCCCACGAGGGGGTGCACACGACGCACTACTCCGTGGTCGACTCGGCTGGGAACGCGATCGCGACGACGACCACGATCAACTCGCTCTACGGCTCGGGGGTGTACGTACGCGGCGCGGGGTTCTTCCTGAACAACGAGATGGACGACTTCGCCGCGCAGCCGGGGAAGCCGAACCAGTTCGGCCTCGTGCAGGGGGAGGCGAACGCGATCGCGCCGGGGAAGCGGATGCTGAGCGCGATGTCGCCAACGATCGTGGTGGACCACGATGGGAAGCTCCTCCTCGTGGTCGGTGCCGCGGGTGGCCCGCGCATCATCACGACGACGACGCAGGTGATCCTGAACGTGATCGACGGCCACATGTCGCTCGCTGATGCGATGGCGGCGCCGCGGATCCACCACCAGGCGTGGCCGGACCGGCTGATGTTCGAGCGCGATGGGCTCGCCCCGGCGGTCGTGGACTCGCTCCAGGCGATGGGGTACGACCTCCTCCCGGTCGGGGGGCTGGCGAACGCGAACGCGGTGATGCGGACCGCGACGGGG
>JADGGM010000137.1 GCA_019689955.1 Gemmatimonadaceae bacterium | reverse complement strand
CCGGTTCCCCCCATCGAGGACCCGCGCCTGAAGGAGCTCGCCGCGCGCGGGCTCGCCGCCGCGCGCGGGGCCGGCGCCACGTACGCGGACGTCCGGCTCACGTACACCAGGAGCCGCGACTTCTTCCCGGAGCGCACGGAGGACAACGAGAGCATCGAGGTCGGCGTGCGCGCGCTCGTCGATGGCTACTGGGGGTTCGCGTCGGGGCCGGTGTGGTCACCGGATGAGATGGCGCGCCTCGGGCGCGAGGCGGTGCACCAGGCGAAGGTGAACGCGCTCGGGAAGCCGCGTGTGGTCGCGCTCGCGCCGGCACCGGTCGTCACCGACGGGCACTGGACCATGCCGGTGGCGAGCGACCCGCTCGAGATCTCGCCGCTCGAGATCGAAGACTACCTCATGAGTCTGAACCTCTACATTGGCCGCATCCCCGGCGCCCGGGTCCAGTTCAACCACGCGAGCGCGGAGGTGCAGGACAAGGCGTTCGCGTCGACGGCGGGGACGTACTGCACGCAGCGCACCTATCGGACGTCCGGCGACCTCACCCTCGCCATCAAGGCGGAGCACGGGGGAGAGGCGCTCCGTTCGCTGGCGTGCCTCTCCCCCGCGGGCATGGGGTGGGAGCTATATACCGCCGAGCACATACCGCGCGTGCGCGACCGCTCGTTGCGCGAGGAGATCCGGCGGGTGATCGAGGAGACGAAGGCGGACCTGAGCCTCCCCGTCAAGCCGGTGGACGTCGGGCGCTACGACGCGGTGCTCGACGCAGTGAGCATGGCGCGCCTGGTCGATGAGACGCTCGGTCGCGCCACGGAGCTGGACCGCGCGATGGGCTACGAGGCCAACGCCGGCGGCACGAGCTACCTGAACGATCCCTTCGGCATGCTCGGGACCTATCAGGCGGGTGCGTCCGCGCTCACGCTCACCGCCGATCGCTCCGAGCCCGGCGGGTGCGCGACGGTCCAGTGGGACGACGAAGGAGTCGCACCGGACACGTTCCATCTCGTAAAGGACGGGGTCCTCACCGACTTCCAGACCACGCGCGAGAGCGCGGGGTGGCTCGCGGACTATTACACCAAGCATGGCACGGCGGTGCGCTCGCACGGGTGCGCGGCGGCGCCGTCGGCGGTCGACGCGGCGCTGCAACACGCGCCGAATCTCACCCTCGTGCCCGGACGCGAGGCGCACGACTTCGACGCGCTCGTGGAGGGCGTGGCCAGAGGGATCGCGATCAAGGGAGCAGGCATCGAAATGGACTTTCAGCACTCGAGCGGCCTCGGGCTGGGCGAGGTGTACGAGATCAAGAATGGGAAGCGCGTCGCCCGGATCGGGGGGGCGGGCTTTCTCTTCCGTGCGACGGAGCTCTGGAAATCGCTGCAGGCCGTGGGCGGCGACGCGAGTCTTCGTCGCTACGGGATGCGGACGGCCAAGGGGGAGCCGGCCGAGCGCTGCTTCCACAGCGTGACCGCGGCCCCGGCGATGGTGAAGGACCTGACGCTCATCGATCCCATGAGGAAAGCATGAGCGGCCGCCGCGATCGCCCCGCGCGCCTCGTGGACAGCGAGCGCATCCTCTCGAAGGACGAGTGCGAGGCCATCGTTCAGCGCGTGCTCGGCTTCGCGCGTGGGGGAGGGGAGACGCACGTGCAGATCACGAGTTGGTGGCAGGGGGAGCTGCGCTGGGCGCGGAACCGCACGAGCCTCGCCAGTGACCGGCGCGACATCCGCATCCGGATCACCCGGACCGTCGGCATGGGGCGCAGCACCGTGGGCACGAACCAGCTCGATGACGTCTCGCTCGAAGCGGCGGTGCGCGCGGCCGAGCGGGCGGCGCAGTTCACGCCGGAGATCCGGCACGAGCCACGCGGCATGCCCCCGGTGCCGCGCGCCGCGCGACCGACGACGGCGATCTGGAGCGACGCCACCTACGGCGTGACCGCGGAGACGCGCGGGGAGGTCGCCCGTGCGCTCATCGATCCAGCCGAAGCGAAGAGGATGCTCTCGGCCGGCTACCTCGAGATGCGCGCTGGAGCAACGATGGCGATCAGCTCCGAGCGCGCGACGGACCCGTACGCGCCGTGGGATGTCCCGTACGTGCAATGGACTCAGGCGCAGTGCTCCATGACCGTGCGTGATGCGCAGGGCACGGGCTCCGGGTGGGCCGGGCTCTCCAGCTACGACTGGACCCGGATCGACAGCAGGGCGCTCGCGGCCCGGGCGCTGGAAAAGTGCCTGGCGTCGCGCAGCCCCGTCTCGCTCGAGCCCGGGCGCTACACGGTGATCCTCGAGCCGCAAGCCGTCGCGGACCTGCTGGAGATCGTCGCGGCCTCCATGAGTCGCCAGCACGCCGAGGCGGGGCTCGGCCCGTGGGCGCTCGGCGCCGACGATGCCCTCCAGCTCCAGCGCACCAAGCTCGGGCTCAAGGTCATCGACGAGCGGATCACCATCAGCCACGACCCGGCCGACCCCGAGCTCGGGATCCTCCCCGAGCCGTGGATGCAGCCCGTCACCTGGTTCGACAAGGGTGTGCTCACCGCCTTGTCGTACGAGCGCGACTACGCGCTCGAGAGGCTCAACGTGAACGCGGCGCTCCGCGGGATGACCGGCTACCGGATGAGCGGAGGGACGACGTCGATCGAGGAGATGATCGCGACGACCAAGCGCGGACTGCTCGTGACGCGCTTCTCCAACATCCGCCCGCTCGACGACCGGAGCTTGTTGGCCACGGGGCTCACGCGGGATGGGCTGTGGCTCATCGAGAACGGGAAGATCTCGAAGGCGGTGAAGAACTTCCGCTTCACCGAGTCCCCGCTCTTCGTGCTCAACGCCATCGAGCAGTTGGGCCAGCCGGTGCCGGTGTTCCGGCCGGTGAAGAACCCGTACGAGTCCTGGCGTGCCCTGACGCCGGCCATCGTGCCGCCGCTCAAGGCGCGGGACTTCAGCTTCACTTCCACCATCGACGCGATCTGACGTGGGTAACTACATAAGTAGGGTACAGCGCGGGGGCATGGTGGCCGCCGCCGGGCTCGTGCTCGCGCTGGGCGCCCCGCGCGCCTCGGCGCAGACGCGCTTCGCGTGGCCCGACACGGCGGTGCACATCGCGCAGTATGCGACGGCCGACGAGTGCGTGGCGGCCGCCCACCGGGTGATGCGGATCCTTGCGCAGCGGGAGGCGCTGACCGTATGGCGGGACACGTTGCCCCGCGACCCGCGCCTGTTCCTCGAGCCGCTGCCGGCGCCGGTGGTCGAGACGGCGCGGCGCTGCGCCGCCCGCTACGTGGAGCCCACGGCGCCGCTCGACGAGTTCGCGCCGCTGCTCCAGCTCTACCTCCTCGCCGGCCGCGACTCCGATGCGGCCGCCCTCGTCGCCCGGCGTACGGCGGCCGTGCCGGCCAAGAGCACGCGCGAGCGGACCGCGGTCGGCGACACCGCGCTGGCCATCTATCTCGCCGCGCGCCCCGTTCGGCTCGAACAGGCCGAGCAGCTCCTCCTCGGGCGTGCGCGCGCCACGACGGACCGCGTGAAGCGGTTGGAGCTGTACTCCCAGCTCATGAAGGCGGCGGACGCCGCAGGGGACACGGCGCGCGCACGGCGCGCGGCTCAGTGGCTCCTGGCCGTGGCCGACTCGCTCACCACCGCCGAGCGCGAGTCCGAGGCGTTCGACAAGCTGGCCCACGGACTCGGGGGCAGGATGGTCGTGTTCGATGCCATGCAACTGATGCTCGGACAGCGCATGCTCCTGGACAGCCTGCGCAGCGGCACGGGGGCGCTCCGCGCGCTGATGCGCAACACGTGGGCGCAGGTCACGGGCGAGCGTCCCGAGGCGATGCCGTTCCCGATCGGAGAGCACGCGCCGGCGGTCACGGCCGACTACTGGATCCCGCGCGAGGCGTCCGGCACGCCGCACCCCGCGCCCGGGCGCGTGTCGATCGTGATGTTTCTCGATCACCACGGGTGCCTCCACAGCTCCCTCTGGGGGGAGACGAGCGACCAGTGCCCGCCCGTGCTCACGGCGCTCCGCCGGCTGAGCGACCGTTTTCCGGAGGTCCAGGTCACCATCGTCACCCAGACGCACGGCTCGTTCGTGTACGCGCCGCCGCCGTCTCCGACGGAGGAGGTGGAGCTCATCCGGAAGTGGCTCGAGCCGTACGCGATCCACGGCCTGGAGATCGCGGTCAGCGCGACGCCGTTCTGGAACCTCCCGCAGCCCGATGGGCGACGGATCGACAAGCGGACCCCCAACCAGATCAGCTACAGCTTCGGCAAGAGCTGGCGGCCGGAGGGGGCGTTCCTCGTCGACCAGGATGGGCTCATCGTGAGCGCGGTCGGCTTGAACGAGAGTCTCATCGCGTCGTACATCGAAGTGCTGTTGCAGCGTCAGACGGCGGGAGGGCATCGTGCGGCACAGTGAGATGCGGCGAGCGGGCGCTCGGCTCGCCATGGGCGCGCTCGGCGCGGTGCTCCTCGCCGGCGCGGCGTGGGCGCCGGCCATGGAAGGGGCCGCGCCGCGGCGCGAGCGCGCACCGGGCGCGGCACCGAGCGCGCTCCACGATCCTGCGCTCACGATGGGGACGCTCCCCAACGGGATGCGCTACTACCTGCGCGTGAACAAAGCGCCCAAGCACCGCGTGGAGCTCCGCCTCGCGGTGAACGCCGGATCGCTCCTCGAGGACGACGACCAGCAAGGGTTCGCACACTTCCTGGAGCACATGGCGTTCAACGGTACCGCGCACTTTCCCCGCAACACGCTCATCGACTTCATCGAGACGAGCGGGATGCGGTTCGGCGCCGATCTCAACGCGTACACCTCGCAGGACGAGACGGTGTACATGCTCACCCTGCCCAGCGACGACGCCACGGTTCTCGGGAAGGGGCTCGACGTGCTGCAAGACTGGGCCTCGGGCGCGATCACCATCGATTCGGCCGAAGTGGTGGCCGAGCGCGGGGTGGTGATGGGGGAGTGGCGCATGCGCGCGCTCGTGGACAGCCAGAGCGCACGCGTACGGGCGCACTACGATACGGTGTTCTATGGCGGCTCGCGCTACTTCCGTCGCAAGCCGATTGGGGACACGGCGCTGATCGCGCATGCCGAGGCGGGGCCGATCAAACGGTTCTATCACGACTGGTATCGCCCCGACCTCATGGCCGTGGTGGTCGTCGGTGATTTCGACCCGGTGGCGATGCAGCGCGAGATCGAGCGGCGTTTCGGTAGCATCCCGGCGCGGGAGAAGCCGCGCAGGAAGCCTGCCGACTCGCTGGGCGCGAGCCGCGAGCCGGCGGTCGATGTCTATCGCGGGCCGGTCATCCCGCGGGCGGAGGTACTGTGGCCGGTGCCGGCGGCGCCGGCGGACGCGAAGGCGGCCGTGCGTCAGCGACTCGTCACGGAGCTCCTCACGCAGGAGCTGGAGGAGCGGCTGCTCGCGATCCGTTCGCACCCGTCGCGTCCATTTATCACGACGGAGCTCGAGCGCGGGCGTCTGGTGCGCCCCATCGACCTCGTGGGGGTCGAGCTCATCGCGTGGCCCGACAGCCTGGAGCGCGGCCTGGTCACGGTGGTGGGGGAGATCGAGCGAATCGCGCGCAACGGGATCCCCAAGGCGAGGCTCGCGCATCGCAAGGCGGTGCTCCTCGCCCACCTGGAGCACGCCGCGGCGAGCGCGAGCGCGCGGTCGTCGAAGGCGTACGCGGATGCGTACGTGCAGCATTATCTCACCGGTGAGGGATCGTTGCTCTCCGCGCAGCAGGAGCTCGCGCTGGCGCGCGAGATCCTCCCCACGCTCACCCCGCGGGCCCTCGCCGAGGCCGCGCGCTTCTGGCGCAAGCCCGCGGGAGAGCGGGTGTACATCGCGCTCCCCGAGCTCGCGCACGTACGGCCGCCCACGCGGGAGAGCATCCTTGCGCTCTTCGACTCCGTCGCGCACGCCCCGCTCCCGCCGGACAGCGTGAGCACGGTCGCCGACGGGGAGCTCATGGCCACGCTCCTCCCCACGCCGGGGAAGATCGTCGGCGAGAAGTACGACTCGGCGGCCGGGATCACCGAGTGGACGCTCTCCAACGGCGCCCGGGTGCTCGTGAAGCCCACGCAGAACGATCCCGACGAGGTGTTGCTCAAGGCCTGGAGCCCGGGGGGCTTCTCGGCCATGCCCGACTCCCTCTTCTTCACCCCGGGGCGCATGGCCGCCCACGTGCTGACCGACGTGGGCGGGGTCGACTCGACGCGGCACGACGCGCTCGCCGACAAGCTGGCCACCACGGGGGTGCGGGCGATGCGCGTCGGCATCGGCTTCGCCGACGAATCGATCGACCTCGCCGGCTCCCCCAGGGCGCTCGAGACGCTCTTCCAGCTGCTGCACCGGCAGTTCACGGCGCCCATGCTCGACTCGGCGACACTGGCCGGCTGGCAGAGTGTGGCCAAGTACCAGGTCCACGACGTCTCGATCGACGACCAGCTCAACCAGCTCCTCGCCGGGGGGAACCCGCGGCTGATGCCGGTGCAGACGCAGATCGCCGAACTTGCGACCCTCGAGCAACTCCTGGCCGTGCACCGCAACCGGTTCGGCAACGCGGGGGACTTCACCTTCACGCTCGTCGGCGCGGTCACGCCGAAGGAAGTGCGGCCGCTCGTGGAGCGTTACCTGGCGAGCCTCCCGAGCACGACGAAGCGGGAGACGCCCAAGGGCGAAGACGTGAAGCCCTTCCTGCACCGCGTGAACAGCATTCTCCCCCGGCTGCCGATGCCGAAGGCGGTGACGTTCCTCGTCTTCGATGGGCCGTTCCCGTCGGCGCCGAACGAGTATCTGCGTGAGCGGCAGCGGCTGTCCGCGCTCACCACGGTGCTCCAGGACCGCCTGCGGGTACGGCTCCGCGAGGAGCTGGCGGGGACGTACAGCCCGTTCATCCGGAGCGAGACGCTGGCGCTCCCCGACGAGCACTATCGCGTGCTCATCGCCTTCGATGCCGCGCCGGAGCGGATGCACCAACTGAACCTGGCGCTCATGAAGCTCCTCGACACGGTGCGCACCAAGGGCGTCACCGCGGCCGAGGCGGCGCGGGCGGCGACGATCCAGCATCGCCAGCTCGAGACGCGGCTCCAGAGCAACGCGTACTGGCTGAATGCCATCGTCCAGTACCACCGGCTCGGCATCCCGCTCGACCGGATCCCGAGCCCGTACCCCGAGCAGGAGGTGGCGCCGGCCGAGCTCCAGGCCGCGGCCAGGCAGTACCTGCCGGACGACGTGTTCCTGCACGTGACGATGATGCCGGAGGACAGCACCAGCTACGCGCACGACACGAGCACGTAAACGCAGTGATGGCGCACCCGTGATCCCCGCGCGGCTCTCCACCGCGCGCATCGGGGACGACTGAGACCACGTACTACGGGCCGCCCCCCCCCCACCCTGGTTTTTGCGCGCGGCCGCCGCCAGCCCCCCCCCAC
>JADGGM010000136.1 GCA_019689955.1 Gemmatimonadaceae bacterium | reverse complement strand
GCGCCGTCCGGTGCACGGTGCTGCACCGGCGCCTTCACGTACCGCTCGACGATCTCCGCGGTTCCACCCACGCGGAGCTGGTCGAACAGGAAGCCGAACGTCTTGTCGTACGCCTGAGCGAGCTCCGCCTTGACGCTGGCGGGGAGGTCCCACAGCTCCTGCTTGAAGGGGCCGAGCGCCTTCTTCCGCGTCTTGTAGTAGAACTGCTCGTCCGAATCCTTCGGCTTGCGCTCGTCCCTGGCGTTCTCATCCAGCCACCGATAGATCCGCTCGCGCAGCTCGGCCGGCATCCGATCGTACAGGATGTTCTGGAAGTTCGTCGCCAGGTGGATCTCAGCCGTCTCGATGCGCGGGAAGTTGTTGAACGCGTTCTCGGGGAGGGTCGAGGCGCCGTGCTGCACCGCGCCCGACATCCCGTACTCATCGCGCGCCACGCGCGAGAGCTCCTCCAGCGCCGCGAGGTCGAGCTTCACGTCGGCGATCGAGCCGTCGGGGAGCACCACGCCGCCGTGCGACGTGCCGGTCTGGACGCTGATCTTGGAGAGCCCGGCGAGCGACGCCCCGTTCCCGCCGGCCGCCAGCGCCCGGTTGAACCCGTCCATGAAGGCGCGCAGCTCCGGGACGGTGCTGTTGTGCGCCCCCACCTCGCCGATCTCCCCCCCGATCGACACCGTTACCCCGCGCGGCTCGATCTCGCGAATGTAGCGCACGATGTCGGCGGCGGTCTGATAGTTGAGCCGCTGCTGCTCGTCGAGCGTGGGGAGGTTGATGTCGACCAGCGTCGAGGTATCGACGTCGATGTTGTAGAAGCCCGCCCGGATGGCTTCCTGCGCGAGCTGCTTCACCGCCGCCACTTCGCCGGTGGGATCGACGGCGAACTTCTTGGCGTTCACCTGGAAGTGGTCCCCCTGGATGAACACGGGACCACGGAACCCTTCCCGGAGCGCAGCCGCGAGCATGACGGCGACGTACTCGCCCGGGCGCTGTGCCGTGTAGGCGATCTCGGAGCGGGCGATCTCGAGGATGAACGCCCCGGCATGCGTGCGCACGGCGGTTCGGAAGATGGACCGCGCGGTATCGTACGCCATCCCGCGGACGTTGATCGCGGGGACGGTGAACCCGCTGACCCCGGGCTCCTTGCGCCCGCGCGCGAGGTAGAGGTCGTGGATCGAGGCCGGGCGGACGCCGACGGCCTGCCCAATCTCCCAGATCAGCCAGCGGGCGTAGTCCTTGGCCTGCTGGTCCTTCCCGAACACCGCCTCCCGCGCCAGCGCGTCCATGCGCTCCGAGCGGAGGACCTCCGCGTTCCGCACCACCACCCGATTGCCTTCAACCTGCACGTCGTCGCCGAACAGGTGCACCGGCGCCGAAGTCTGTGCTTGCATCGATCCTCCGAATTCAGTGAACGCCCGTCCCGACCGCCACCTGCCCCGCCGTACGCGCGCGCACGGTACGAGATGCCTTGGGGACAAGGTGACTGAGCCGGCCTGGGGTCGCAAGGGGCGGTACTCCGATCGCCCCCGCGGGCTCGTCGTGGGGGTCAGATGACCCGCCGGGGGTCGGGCTTGGGGAGCTGCTCCCACTCCTGGCGCGCGCGTTCGGCGTCCGCGCGACCGAGCATGGCGTAGGTGAACTGCTTCCCGAGCTCCACCCCCGGCTGGTCGAGCGGGTTGATCCCGTACAGGGCGCCGGCGTAGATGGTGGCCATCTCCAGCAGCATGATGAGCCCCCCGACGTGCCAGGCGTCGACGCGGTCGAGGGTGATGGTCATGTTCGGGCGGCCGCGTCGGGCGAGGGCGCCGGCGGTGGCCCGCCGCTCGATGTCGAGCAGCTCCCCGAGGTGGTGCCCGCCGAGGTAGGCGAGCTCGGGGATGTCGCCGTGGAGGCGCGGGATCTCGAGGTCGCGGGGGAGCTCCTTCACGGCCACGAAGGTCACGGTCTTGTTCCGCGGCCCCTCCATGAACAGCTGCACCTTGCTGTGCTGGTCCGTGGCGCCGAGCGCGCCCATGGGGGTGGGGCCGGTGGGGGTCGTGCCGTCGCGGAGCTTCCCGAGGCTCTCGGCCCAGAGCTGCACGAACCAGTCGCCGAGGTCGCGCAGCGGGTCGCTGTACGGCATGAGGACGTGGATCCCGCAGCCGAGCTGCGTGTCGGCGAGCCATTGCAGGGTGGCGTACACCCCTGCGGGGTTCTCGGCGAGCGTCGCGCGTTCGCACCGGCGCGCCATGTCCGCGGCGCCGTCGACGAGGGCGTGGACGTCGATCCCGATGAGCGCCGCGGGGAGGAGCCCCACGGGGGAGAGGACGCTGAACCGTCCGCCGACGTTCGGCGGGACGTCGAGCGACACGATGCGCTCGGCGCGCGCGATGGCGCGGAGCGCGCCCTTCTCCGGATCAGTGATGAAGACCAGGTGGCGCTGGAACCCGTCCTCCAGCGCCTCCTCGAGCTTCGCGCGCACGATGAGGTACTGCGCCATGGTCTCCGCCGTGGAGCCGGACTTCGAGATGACGATGAACAGCGTGCTCCCGAGCTCCAGGCGATCGAGCAGCGGGGCGATGGTGGTCGGGTCCACGTTGTCGAGCACGTGGAGGCGCGGGAAGAAGTCGCGCGCGTCGTCGGAGAGCTCGTTCCAGCGCGGTGCGGCGAGCGCGGTGCGGAGCGCGATGGTGCCGAGCGCGGAGCCGCCGATCCCGAGCACGACGATGTCGTTGAACGCCTGCCCGGCGCCATCGGCGAACTGGCGCAGCTCGGCGAGGCTCGCGTGCCCTTCGGCGACATCGAGGAAGCCGAGCGCGCCGGCCGCGCGCTGCGCCTCGAGCGTGCGGCGCGCCGCGGCGAACGCCGTCTCCGCGTCGTCCCACGCGGCCTCGCTGATCCCGCCGCCGGGGACGTTGGCCGCGAGCATGTTGGTGTAGTCGAGGTGGATGGCCATGGCGTCAGTCGATGCGAATGGTGAGCCCGTCGAACGCCGGCGCGATCCCAGCGGGGAGCTCGGCCTCGAGGTCGGCGTGCAGGTTGTCGTGCGTCAGGTGGGTGAGATACGTGCGCTCGGCGCCGATCTCGTGGGCCACCTGGATCGCTTCGGGGATGCTCAGGTGCGTCGGGTGCTCGGTACGGAAGAGCGCGTTGACCACGAGCACGCGCACCCCGCGAAGCGCCGCGAGCGCCGCCTCGGGGACGCGCTTGGCGTCGGTGACGTAGCCGAGCGGGCCGATCCGGTAGCCGAACACCGTGACGGTCCCGTGCGGCACCGCCACGGGGATCACGTCGACGTCGCCGATCCGCACCGGCGTCCCCTCGTGCACTGCGCGTGCCTGCGCTTCCGGTTTGGACGTGCCCGGGAGCGCGCGCACGCGGTCGTCGAAGATGTACGGGAAGCGCTGCGCGAGGTGCTCCAGCGTCTCGGCGGGGCCGTACATGGGGATCGCCGCGCCGCGGCGGTTGGAGACGGCGCGGAGGTCGTCGATCCCATGGGTATGGTCCGCGTGCTCGTGGGTGAAGAGCACCGCGTCGATGCGGTCGATCCCTGCGGTGATGAGCTGCAGGCGCAGCTCCGGCGGGGTGTCGATGAGGAGCCGGAGCCCCGAGTCGGTCTCCACGACGGCCGCGCTGCGCATGCGCCGGTCGCGCGGGTCGGGGGAGCGGCAGACGGCGCAGCTACAGCCGATCTGGGGGACGCCGAAGCTCGTGCCGGTGCCGAGGAAGGTGAGCTTCACACGACTTCCACGCGCAGCAGGTTGGTGGTGCCCGGGACGTCGAAGGGGACGCCGGCGGTGACGAGGATGCGGTCCCCCGGCTGGGCGAGCCCGAGGCGGCGGAGGAGCGCGCGGCCGTGCTCGAACATCTCCTCGTACGTCGCGGCCGGAGCGACGAGCGCGGGGATCACGCCGCGCACGAGCGCGAGCTGCCGGTAGGTGCGCTCGACGTCGGTGAGGGCGAAGATCGGCACCGCGGGGCGGTACGAGGCGACGATGCGCGCGGTGAACCCGCTCTTGGTGATGACCATGACGATGGGCGCGCCGAGCGATGCGGCCGCGGCGGCGGTCGCCGCGGCGATCGCGTCCTCGGTGGCGACGGGGACGTCGTTCTCGCGGCGTCCGTGCGGCCGCTGCGGGCGCGGCATCGGGTGCGCCTCGATCTCGCGGCTGATGCGCGTCATCGCGCGCACGGCGAGCTCGGGGTAGTGTCCGGTGGCCGTCTCGGCGGAGAGCATCACGGCGTCGGTCCCGTCGAGGATCGCGTTCGCCACGTCGCTCGCCTCGGCGCGCGTGGGGCGCGGGTTGGTGACCATCGACTCGAGCATCTGCGTGGCCGTGATCACCGGCCGGCCGAGCGCGTTGGCGACCGCGATGATCCGCTTCTGCGCGATCGGCACCTCCTCGAAGGGGAGCTCCACCCCGAGATCACCGCGCGCGACCATCACCGCGTTCGACGCTTCGACGATCGAGCGGATGTTGGCGAGCGCCGTGTCCTTCTCGATCTTGGCGACGACGAGCATCCACTTCGGGATGAGCGCGCGGAGCGACGCGATGTCCTCCGCGCGGCGCACGAAGCTGAGCGCGAGGTAGTCGAGCTCCTGCGCCACCGCGAAGGCGATGTCGGCGCGGTCCTTGTCGGTGATCGACGGCGCGGAGACCGCGACCCCCGGGAGGTTCATCCCCTTGTGGCTGCGGAGGAGCCCTCCGTGCACCACCCGCGCCCGCACACGCGGCCGCTCGACCGCGGCGACGACCAGCTCGATGAGCCCATCGTCCATGAGCACCCGGTCGCCCACGCGCACGTCGTCGCTCAGCGCGCCGTACGTGATCGGGATCTCGCCCGCGCGCGCGATGTCCTCGGGAGCGAGCACGACGTCCGCGCCGTCGGCGAGGGAGATCGGCTCGTCGAGGGCGCCGACGCGGATGCGCGGCCCCTGCAGATCGCCGAGGATCGCCACGGGGCGTTCGAGCTCCGCGGCGAGACGACGCACGGTCGCGATGACCGCCGCGTGCTCCTCGTGGGTGCCGTGTGAGAAGTTGATCCGGGCCACGTTCAACCCGGCTTCCATGAGCGACCGGAGCACCTCCGGCGAGGAGGATGCCGGCCCCAGGGTGCAGACGATCTTGGTGTGGACGAACGATGTGGAGGGCACGAGCCGCACGGTGAAAGAAAGAAGGTGTGCCGCAGATGTATTCGGGTGCTCCGTGTGAATCAAGCGGCGCGCACCGGCGCCGGCAACTCCTTGCGCCGCCGTTGCTTGCCCGTTGCGGGGCGGTGCCCGTGACCGGACGGCGCCCCCGGCGCCTTAACGGCACCGCCGGGCCCGCGTCTCACGAGGCAGAGCAGGGCTTGGTGCAGCATCGTCTCCCTCACACAGGTAGAGGATCGTATGAACCGGCGTACCGTCTCGTATTCGATGGCCGCGGCCGTGCTGGTGTTCGGCCTCGCGGCGTGCAGCAGCGACTCCACGGGTCCGAGCTTCTCCGTCCCCGACGCCGAGGTCGAGCAGTCCGTCGCGGCCGACGCCGGTGAAGCCATCGCCACCTCCGTCGACCTCATGACCGGCGACGAGCAGGCCGACGGCGCAAGCGCATCGGTCGTCGGCCCGGACGCCGGGTTCAACGCCGTGACGGTGAGCTGCTCGGGCCCTGACGGCGACGGGTGGTTCACGTGCGAGAAGACCCGGTGGAACGGGTTGGATGTCGTCCGTCAGCGTCGCTTCTGGGAGGGGACGGACTTCGGGCTCGGCTGGGACCCCGCGGCGACCGACTCGGTGAACCACCGCCGTACGGTGACCGGCTCCTTCACGCCGGCGTGGAACCCCGCGAAGACCTACTGGGTGAACCGCGCCGACACGGCGACGATGGTCGTGGATCGGAGCGGAAGCCCGGTGCTCCACGTGTGGACCGGCACGGGGGTGCGGGCGGACAGCACCACGTACACGGCCGCGAACGGCTCGCGCGCGTTCCACTACACGGCGTACGACACGGCGACCGCGGTGGCCTTCGCCATGCCGCGCTCCACGTACCCGTGGCCCCAGAGCGGAACGCTCGTGCACACCATCACCGCGCTCGTCACCGCGGAGTCGGGAATGCGGCACTACGAGAGGACGGTGACGCGGCGCGCGGTGGTGACGTTCAACGGAACGCAGACGGTCCCGCTCGAAGTGGGCGAGCTCACCTGCACGCTCGACCTCGCGACGCACGCGATCTCCGGCTGTCACTAGCGTCGTCGCCCGCTTGATCTGGAGCGACGCGCACGGCACATTGCCGCGCGCGTCGCTTCTCTTTTCGCGGGAGCTCTTTCCATGGCACGTCATCGCCGGCTGCGGGGCTGGATCGAACCGGTGCAGTACTGGACCGTCTCGGCGGCCGTCGTCGTCTGGGTCATGGTCCTCATCGCGTGGCGCGAGCGCCCGCCGGCCCCCAAGCCCGCCACGGTGGCGCCGACGGAGTTCTCCGCCGCGCGCGCATGGCCGGTGCTCACCATGCTCGCCGACTCGATCCGCGACCGCGTGGCCGGGACCCCGGGCGCGGACAGCGCGGCGGCGTACCTCGAGCGCACGCTGCGCGCGATCCCGGGGATCGAGGTGGCGCAACAGGACGTGAGCGGGGCGTGGTCCGTGCCGGGATACGGGACCGTGGCGTACACCGTGCGCAACGTGCTGGCCCGCATCCCCGGCCGCTCGCGCGACGCGGTGCTGCTCTCGGCGCACTACGACACGCCCGCGGGGAGCGTCGGCGCGGCGGACGACGGCGTGGCGGTGGCGTCGCTCGTGGAGGTCGTGCGCGCGCTCGCCGCCGGACCGACGCTCGCGCACACGGTGATCGTCAACTTCAACGACGGCGAAGAACAGGGGCTCGTGGGGGCGCACGGGTTCACGCGGCACCCGTGGATCCACGATGTGCGGGCGTTCGTGAACCTGGAGTCCGCGGGAACGTCGGGGAAGGCGATCCTCTTCCAGACGGGGCCGGGGAACGCGTGGCTCACCGACGCGTACGCGCGCGCGGTGCCGTACCCGTACGGGACGGTGATCGCGCAGGACATCTTCCAGAGCGGCGCGATCCCGTCGGACACGGACTTCCGCATCTACCGCGACTTCGCCGCGCTCCCGGGGCTCGACATCGCGCTCTACCGCGGGGGGTGGGCGTACCACACGCAGCGCGATCGCACGTGGAACATCTCGCCGGGCTCGATGCAGCAGATGGGCGCGAACGCGCTGGCGCTCGCCCGCACGCTGGCGAACGGCCCGCTCCCGGGGAACGTGAGCCGCGTGCGCGCGGTGTACTACGACCTGCTGGGCACGGTGATGGTGCACTACACGGAGCGCACGGCGGTGGTGCTGGCGGGGCTCGCGCTCGTGCTGGGGCTCGCGGTGCTCGTGCTCGCGGTACGGCGCGAGCGCGTCGGCGTGCGCGAGCTGGGGCTGGGGCTGGTGTTCGCGGTGGCGACGGTGGTGGCGATGCTGGCGGGCGCGTTGCTGGTGGGGTGGGTCGTGGCGTACCCGCT
>JADGGM010000135.1 GCA_019689955.1 Gemmatimonadaceae bacterium | reverse complement strand
CGTCACCCTCGAGCGGCTGGAGCGCCGCGCGCACGGCGGCGAGATGTTGGTCACACGACATCACAGTGTCTTCGAGCCTCGCCTGGTGGGTGTCTGCTCGTCGATGGGCATGGTCGCGGAAGAATCTTGTCGCCCATCCGCCGCCGTCAACCCGCAGGCTTCACTCGTCCGACATATCGGCCGGACACCCCCCGGATCCGCCGATGCGGACGAGCGCCTCGGGATCCGCGCTCACTTCCCCAGGATGCGTATCGCCGGCAGGTGCTGCGCGTGCCACTCCGCCGGGCCGGTCCGCATCCCGTGCATGACGGACGTCGGAACCGCGACGGCGAGGAGCGACCCGACGAAGGCGTGCGCGAGCCCGAGCACGATCAGGTTGCGGTGCGCGAGGTACACGCGCGCCGCGATGTAGCCGGCGATCAGGGTCACGGCCATGAGCGGCCAGTTCGGGACGTGCGCGCCGGCGAAGCACGCGGCGCCGAGCGCCGCCGCGCCGTTCGCGCTCCGGACCGACGCGGCGAAGCGGTTCACAAAGAAGCCGTTCAGCGCATACTGCTGGAAGATCGCCCACGGGACGTACCCCGCGAAGATCACGGCGAACCGGCCGAACGACGCCCGCTCGTCCAGCCCCAGCGCCGCTCCCATGGCGACCACGCCGAGCGCCATGGCGAGGAACGGCGGCCCGGCCGCGCGGGCGCACGGGCCCAGGTTCGTCAGCCGGAACCCGAGCGCGGCGGGGGTCTCCCGGTGCCACACGTGCGACGCGACGACCGCCAGCAGCGGAACGGCTACCCAGGCGATCGACCGGGCCTGCCCGACCCAGATGTACCACAGGAGCACGAGGTACACCGCCGCCGCTTCGACGGCCGCGAACCACGGCCGGTTGCGCATACGGATCACCCTCGAGAGGCGCTGCACGTCTCATACACACCGTCGTCCCTCATGGCACCGAGGTACGCGGCGGGGGCAGACGCCTCTCGAAAGGGAGTACCCGGCCCAGGCAAGCGCGGCCGCAGTGTGCACGGGCGAGGCTCGTGCGCGCTCGCGGGCCGGGGCGCTGGCAAGCGACCGGTAGCGCGCGCCACTCGCACACCGTTGCTCTCCGCCCGTGCAAGCCCCATCGTCGAGCAGCCAGGAGGGACCATGCGACGCGTACTGATCGCGACCACGCTCGTGCTCGCTCTCCGCACGCCGGCCGCCGTCGCGCAGGAGCACCCGCACGCGCACGGCGCGCCCGGCGAGCGACTCGGCACCGTCCACTTCGCAACCTCGTGCCGGCCAGCAGTCGCGCAGCGATTCGACCGTGCCGTCGCGCTGCTCCACTCGTTCGAGCTCGGCGCATCCATCCAGGCGTTCAGCGACGTGCTCGCCGCCGACTCCACCTGCGCCATGGCGCTCTGGGGGATCGCCCTGAGCCGGTGGTCGAACCCGATGGCCGCGGGCAACCGCCCCGTCCCCTTCCTCCGACAAGGGCAACGAGCCGCCGAGGCGGCGATGCATCTCGCACCCCATGCGTCGGAACGCGAGCGAGACTACATCCGCGCCGTGAACCTGCTCTACACGGACTACGAGCACACGGACCAGGCCACGCGACTCGGCGCCTACGAGCGGGCGATGCGCGAGCTCGTGACCCGGCACCCGGCCGACACTGAAGCCATGATCTTCCACGCCATCGCGCTCGTCGCCTCCGCGCCGCCGACGGACCGGACGTACGCCAATCAGCGCACGGCAGGCGCGGTGCTCGAGGCGCTCTGGGCCAAGCAACCCGACCACCCCGGCCTCGCGCACTACATCATCCACGCCTACGACTATCCGCCGCTCGCCGCGCGCGCCCGCGCCGCAGCGCTGCAGTACGCCCGCATCGCGCCGTCCGCGGCCCACGCGCTCCACATGCCCTCGCACACCTTCACCCGCGTCGGGATGTGGGAGGAATCCGTCAACACGAACCGGCGGTCGATCGCGGCCGCGATCGCGGCAGGCTCGATCGCCGAAGCGCTGCACGCCGCCGACTATGCGATATACGCGTACCTGCAGATGGGGAAGACGCGCGAGGCCAAGGCGATCCTCGACAGCCTCCCCGCGCTCGCGGCGCGCTTCGACCCGAGTGCGATCACCGGCGCCGCCCCGCCCTCGGCCGCGTTCTTCGCGCTCGCGGCGATCCCGGCCCGCTGGGCCCGCGAGCGGCGCGACTGGCGCGAGGCCGCGGCGCTCGAGCCGACGGCGAGCGCGTACCCGTACACCGACGCGATGACGTATTTCGCCCGAGCGCTCGGCGCGTCGCACACCGGCGATCGCACGACCGCGCGCACGGCGATCGATTCGCTGACGTCGATCGAACGACGGCTCGCCGCGACGGGCGAAGCCTACTGGGCGGAACAGGTCGCGATCCAGCGGCTCGGCGCCCAGGCGTGGCTCGACCTCGCGGAGCACCGCAACGCCGACGCCGTGGCGCGCATGCGCGAAGCGGCCACACGGGAGGACGCCACGGAGAAGAGCGCCGTGACCCCGGGCCCGCTCGCCCCGGCGCGCGAGCTCCTCGGCGACATGCTCGCGCAGCTCGGCAGGCCGGAGGAAGCGCGCGCGGCCTATCGGGCGACGCTCGAGCGAGAGCCGAACCGCCGGCACGCCCTGCGCGCGCTCCACGGCGGAGCTTGGCCAACGAATCCTTGACAGCCGGCTCCCACGCTATATTTTCCCTGTCAGTTAATTAACCAAACGATCAACTACGCCGTGCCCGCCGACCAGCTCACCCGAGTCTTCGCCGCCCTCGCCGACCCCACGCGCCGCGCCATCCTGGCCCGGCTCGCGGACGGCGAGGCCTCGGTCAACGAGCTGGCCGCTCCGTTCGACATCACGCTCCCCGCGGTCTCCAGGCACATCAAAGTGCTCGAGAACGCCGGCCTGGTCGAACGGACCCGCACCGCCCAGTGGCGCCCCTGCCGGCTCCGGGCGGCGCCGCTGGAGACCGCCGCCGGCTGGATCGATCACCAGCGGCGGCGCTGGGAAGAGAACTTCGATCGCCTCGGTGAGTACCTCAACGAGCTCCAACGCCAGGAGAACGCGCCATGACCGGCCGCACCAAGCGCAGCACCGTCCCCCCCAACGAGATCGCCATCACGCGCCTCTACGATGCGCCGGTGAAGCTGGTGTGGGAGGCGTGGACCGACCCCCGGCACCTCGCGCGCTGGTGGGGGCCGCGTGGCTTCACGCTGACGACGCACAGCAAGGATCTCCGCCCCGGTGGACGCTGGGTGTACACCATGCACGGCCCCGATGGGGCCGACTACCCGAACATCGCGCTCTATCACGAGGTGGAGCCGTACAAGCGGCTCGTGTACGACCACGGCGCCACCGAAGACCGCCCTCCCCTGTTCCGCGTCACGGTGGCCTTCACCGACGTCGGCGGGAAGACGCAGATGGACATGCGCATGGCGCTCCCCACCCCCGAGGCCGCGGAGGAGACTCGGAAGTTCATCAAGGACGCCGGCGGGAACGCGACCTGGGATCGCCTCGCCGAATACCTGGAGAAGGAGCGAGCGGACCGGGAGGTCTTCGTCATCAACCGGTCGTTCGCGGCGCCGATCGAGACGATGTACGATCTCTGGACGACCCCGGCGCACCTCGCGCGGTGGCTCCCGCCCACGGGGTTCACGATGCGCTTCATCCGCGCCGACATCCGGCCGGGCGGCGACGGCTTCTTCGCCATGACCGACGGGAAGGCGGTCACGATGTACGGCCGAGTGAAGTACCTGGAGATGCGCCGGCCGGACCGCCTCGTCTACACCCAGCAGTTCTGCGACGAGCACGAGAACGTCTCGCGGCACCCCATGATGCCGGCGTGGCCCGAGACGATGCTGACGACGGTCGTGTTCGCGGAGGAAGGGGCGGACCAGACGCGCGTCACCGTGACGTGGGAGCCGCACGGGCGCGTGACCGCCGAAGAGCTCGAGACGTTCCGCGCGATGCGCGGGAGCATGACGCAGGGGTGGACGGGATCGTTCGACAAGCTCGATGCGTGCGTGGCCGGCGACGAGGCGCTGTCGCCCGGTGCGGGGAGTGATTCGCGATGAAGATGCTTTGCCTGTCGCTCGTCCCGTTCCTCGGCCTCGCCAGCGCAGCGGCGGCGCAGGCGACCGGCAGGTACGCGGACGTGCACGGCCTGAAGATGTACTACGAGATCCACGGCGATGGCTTCCCCCTCGTCCTGATCCACGGCGGCGGGTCGACGATCGAGACAACGTTCGGGAGAATCCTCCCGACGCTCGCGAAGACGCACAAAGTCATCGCCGTGGAGCTGCAGGCGCACGGGCACACCGCCGACATCGATCGCCCACTGAGCTTCGAACAGGACGCCGACGACGTGGCGGAGCTGCTCCGGCAGCTCCGCATCGGCAACGCCGACATCTTCGGCTTCAGCAACGGGGGGAGCACCACGCTGCAGCTCGCAATGCGCCATCCCACGCTGGTCCGCAAGATCGTCGTCGCTTCCACGATGTACAAGAAAGACGGCGCGGTCCCGGGGTTCTGGGACATGATGGCGCACGCGACGTTCGACGGGATGCCGCAGGCGTACAAGGATGCGTTTCTCCGCATCAACCCCGACACCGCCGCGCTCCACGCGATGTATCAGCGCGACGTGGCGCGCATGCAGTCGTTTCGGGACATCCCGGACGCGGCCATCGAGGGGATCGACGCGCCGGCGCTCATCATCGCGGGGACGCACGATGTCGTGCGCCCGGAGCACGCGGTGGAGATGTACCGCCGGATGCGCCGCGCCGAGCTCGTGATCGTACCGGGCGTGCACGGGGAGTACCTCGGCGAGATCACCACGGTGAAACCGGGGCGCACCGACTATCCGGTGCTCTCGATCATCGAGGCGTTCCTGAACGAACCGGCGTCGCGGTGAGGTCAAGGAGAAGTTCGTGCGCGACTTCGCGAGCGTGAGCGGCGGCACGCCGCCACGGTACGTCGGCGCGCGGTCATTGGCCGGCCGGCGGCTGCCACAGCTCGACCCTGTTCCCCTACGGGTCGATCACCCAAGCAAACTTCCCGTACTCGGACTCGTCGATCCGGTCGAGGACGTTGCACCCTTCCGCTCTGAGCGCCGCGACCACGGCGTGAAGGTCGTCGACGCGGTAGTTGATCATGAATGGCGCGGTGCCCGGTGCAAATTGCTTGCTGTCCTCGGGAGCAACCGACCAGACGGTCATTCCACCGGTGGGCTTGCCATCCGAGTCGGTCCAGGGGAACGCGGCACCGCCCCACTCCTGAACGTCGATGCCGAGATGGCGCTTGTACCATGCCCGCAACGCGGATGGGTCCTTCGCCGTGAAGAAGATCCCGCCGATCCCGGTGACTCGCCTCACGTACTCCTCCGGAGCTGTGCGCCCGTGCGGGCGCGTGTGGGCTAGAAGGTACCCCGCGCGCCACGGGGGGCAAGGGCGGAACGACGTTGCGAGCGCATCACCCGAGGAAGATCGGGATGCCTATCGCTGCCAGATGTGCTCACGGTGCCACGCCAGAAAAGGCCGATGTTCCGGCCGCAGGCGCTCGATGCGCCGCGGTTCATCGAGCCCGAGAACGGTACGCTCGCGCGCCGGCAACCTGTCCGACACGAGCACGACTCCGTCGTCCGACACCGAAATGAAGCCCTGATCGAAGGCAACGTCGAGGTGTGCCGCGAGAAGAAGCCCGTTGTGCACATCCAGTCGTTCGCGGTCGGTGGCATCACGCCACGGCTTGGCGTGCGAAGCCCGCAAGAACGACGGGATCGAGATTCCGCTAATCGCGCATCGACCGTTCCAATACTGCATCAGCGCTTGCCGGTAGAGGTCCTGGCCAACGCGTTGCCGAATCTCGGCCGTCCGCTCCAGGCGCGACACTTTCAGCGCCTTTTCGATCTCGGTGTCGATGACGGCGTTGTACCAATGAAGGAGCTGATCGGGCAGCACGCGGCCGAGGGTCGCGACACGGCGCAGCAGCTCTCCCAAGGAAACGCGGTTCGGACTGCGCCACGCAGCCGCGGCAGCCGAGGGACGCTCGCCTTGCCATGGCTCGACGGCCTGAATCTGTCCGACTTCGACCGCGACTCGCTCAGGCGCGACCGCAACGACGTACGCGCTGTCGACCTCCGCGAGCCAGACGGTGGCCAGATTGCCCGCTGAGTTGAAGCGGTGCCATGCATCCTCGTTCACCGGACCGATGTCGAATCCGGCATCCACTGCCGCCATTCTGAGGAGCGTCGTGTCGGGGGGCATTCGCATGGGTTCGGTCTCACCAACGGAATAGCATCACGTACCGCTCCCTTTCAGCAGGTCACGCAGCGTGCGCCCCTCGCGTTTCAGCTGCGCAAGCACACGGGTGCCCGAGTCGAGCTGCGACAGCACTTCCTCGGCATCGGCGGCGCCGAGCCGACCCTCACGAACGGCCCATATGATGAAATCCGCGGTGCCGGCAAGCCGACTCGGACCCCACTCGGCGATGACCGTCGTCCGTATCGCCCGCTCGTCGGAGGCTACGATGTACTCCCGACTTGCGGCCAGCGCGAGCACCTCCGCGTCGCCCCGCCCTCGAAACGCCGGGCGAGCATCGTAGCCCTGAAGGGCTTTCTGTTCGGCGGGATTCTCCACATCGATCGATTCGACACACAGTCGCCCAGCGGCAATGCTCGCCTCCATGGCCGCTCGCGCGGGGTCGCGGGCAACTTCGGTTCGCGCGCGTGCGCTCACGCAGATGCGATCGAGTCGAAGTGTGTCGATCAGATCAAAACGACCTGCATTGCCGAAGGAGATGATCATGCAGGCGTCGAGGACGATCATGGCCGGTCGTGATCACCGAGCGGCCGACGCGCCGATCAGCGGCGCATCCTGATCGACCTCCTGCTGCTCCCCAAGTTCGCGCGTCAGGTCGATGAAGGCCTGCAAGTCCAGATCGCACAACTCGGCCGCGCGCCCTGCCGTGATGAGTCCACGTCGCCAGGCATGGATCGCGAGCTGCGGAAGGCGCGTCCCAATGTATGCTCGCTCCCGGAAGACCACGCCGGCAGCTTGAGCGACGGACGCGACCGTGAAATCGCCGAGGCAAGCTGCGAGCTCCTGCGAGATCAGTCCAACATTTTGGAGCCGGAACAGCAGTGCGCTGCGCGACACGCCGAAGTAGTCCATTGCCCGCACGACGTCGGCGGGCGCGAGATGCGTCAGCCCCTGGTCGCGCAGTAGCCCCTTCCCCGCGAAGTATGCCTTGAGGCCTTCCGCCGGCATCAGGAACGCCGCGGCGAAGGCGTTGGCCCGTACTTCCTGAGGATCGCGCTCACCGGCAGCGAGATGGAACGTCTCTCTCGTGCGGTCGCGGAGGATCACGTGCGCGTACTCGTGCGCCGCGGTGAAGGCCGCGCGTCCGCCCGTCCAGTCGCCGTCGCGCCAGTTCACACCGACGCACGGTCCCAGATCGACCGACTCGAAGTACACGCCGTCGATGCGATCGGACGGCAT
>JADGGM010000134.1 GCA_019689955.1 Gemmatimonadaceae bacterium | reverse complement strand
CCCCCCGTACACCCCGGCCCCCGTGGTCCCTGCGCGCACCACCGCGTCGACCGCCTCGAGCCGGCGCCAGGAGGCGTACTGGGCGAGGAGCTCGTGCGGCGGCACGAAGAGCAAGGGGAGCGCGATGAGCCCGGCCATCACTGCGACGAAGATCGCCGCGAAGCGCACGCGGCGCGGATGGAAGATCGCGAGCGGGACGGCGGCGAGCGGGAAGATCTTCACCAGCGCACCCACGCCCATGCTCAGCGCCGCGGCGCCCTGGCGCCGCCGCTCGAGCGCGATGAAGGCGAGGATCACGAGCGCCGTGACGAGCGAGTTGCTCTGCGCGCGCTGCGTGGCGCGGAGCACGTCGAAGTACATGAGCGCGAGGGCGAGCGTCGCCTGGCGGTTCCCCTCCTCGTCGGGCAGGAGACGGCGCACGGCGTAGTAGAGGAGCAGGGCGTTCACCGCGCTCCAGACTAGGATCCCCAGGGGGAGCGGGAGGATCGCGATCGGCGCGAAGAGGACGGCGAAGGTGGGGCTGTACTTGTAGAGGTCGAGGTACTGGTCGGGGTGCGGCGCGTACAGGTCGCGCCCGGCGACCAGGTTGCCGAAGGAGGCGCGGAAGATCGCGAAGTTGTTGTCGGGGGTGAAGAACCCCTTCTGGATCGCGATCACGATGACGCTCGCGACGTACAGCGCGAGGAGCCAGCGGTCCCAACGGATGCGCCGGCCCGCCGAGGGAGTGTCGGTTGGCATGGATGAATTATATGACGTCCTCGCGCGCCCGGGGGGAGCGCTCCCGCTCCTCTCGCTCGCCGCCGTCACCCGCTCCATGATTCACGCATGATGCGAGAGCACCACCTCCCCGTGTCGCGCACGGCACGCTACTACGCCCTCGGCGATCCGCGGGGCCCGCTCCGCGAGGTGTGGTTCGTCTGCCACGGCTACGGGCAGCTCGCCGCGCGCTTCCTCCGCCACTTCGAGACGCTCGACACGGGAGACCGGCTGATCATCGCGCCGGAAGCGCTGTCGCGCTTCTACATCGAACCGGCGAGTGGCGGCACGCACGCGCACGCGGCGGTGGGCGCATCGTGGATGACGCGCGAGGACCGGTTGTCGGAGATCGACGATTACATCCGCTACCTCGACGCGCTGTACGCGCAGGTGTTCCAGGAAGTGCCGCGCGACGCGGTGCGCGTGGTCGTGCTCGGGTTCTCGCAGGGGGTGGCGACGGTGTCGCGCTGGCTCGCCCGCGGCACGTCGCGCGCGGACCGGCTCGTGCTCTGGGGGAGCGTGCTCCCGCACGACCTCGACCTCGAGACGAACGGCGCCGCGCTCCGCCGGCTCGAGCTCGTGGTCGTCGCTGGGGAGCACGACGAGCTCACGACGCCGGCGATGCTCGCGGAGCAGGCCGAGCGCCTGGCACGCTCGGAGATCGCGCACCGCCTCGTGCGGTACGCCGGCGGGCACCGCATCGAGCGGGACACGCTGGCCGCGCTGGCCGCCGAGCACGGGGCGTAGCGCGCCGCACGGACCGCGCGCGCCACGCCCCATCCCGCATCACGAGTGCTCGTCCGGGACGAGCGACACCTGCACGTAGTTCTTCCGGTCGAGATACCGCCGCGCCGCCGCGCGGAGGGTGGCGGCGTCGAGCCGTCTCACGTCCGCGTCGTACGCGAGGATGTCGCGCAGGTCCCACCCGTTGTAGCGGTAGCTGTGAAGGATCGATAGCCAGAACCCATTCTGCCGCAGGTTCGTCTCGCGCTCGCGGAGTTGCATCTCCTTGATCTTCTGCAGGTCGGCCGCGGTGGGGCCGTACGTGGCGATCGAGTCGAGCTCGGCGAACAGGGCCTGCACGAGCTCCTCGGAGCGCTGCGGGGCGGAGCTGAAGTCGATCCCGAGCTGATAGCGCTGCCGCGGGTAGTGCGACGGCGCGGCGAACACACTCACGCCGTACGTCCCGCTGAGCTGCTCGCGCAGGCGATCGCGCAGTCGCATGCGGAGCAGGTCGACGAGCGAGGAGAGCACGTACACGTTGTGGCGCGTGAACTCGAACGGCCCGGTGAAGACGATCTGCGTCTCGCTCCTGGGCTCCGTCCCCTTGCGCACGACGCGGCGCACGACGCCGCGCGGGTAGTCGAGCCCCACGTCGCGCCACCGCTCGGCGCGGTGCGTGGCGGGGAGCGCGGCGAGGTACTGCTCCACGAGCGGCTTGATGCGCGTGGTGTCGATGTTCCCCACGAGGTAGAAGGTGAAGTCGCTCGCGTCGGCGAACCGGTCGCGGTAGAAGGCGAGCGAGCGGGCGAGGCTCATCCGATCGAACATCTCGCTCGTGATCGGGCGCGCGCGCGGGTGGTGCTGGGCGAGGGTGACGCTCAGCGTGTCCTGGAACGCGGCCTCGGGGCTCGCGCTCCGGTTGGCGACGCTGGAGCGGAGCATGTCCTGGTACGCGACGAACGCCGCACTGTCCGCGCGCGGGGCGGTGAAGTAGAGGTAGACGAGCTGGAAGAGCGCGTCGGCGTCCTTGGGGGACGCGGCGCCGGAGATCCCTTCGTCGTACGTGCCGATCGATGGGCCGACGCTCACCGCGCGGCCGGCCAGCGCCTTCTCGAGCGCGACGGCGCTGAACGCGGCGACCCCGCCCGCGCTCACCACGCCGTCGGCGGTCTGCGCGGGGACGAGCGCGGAGTCGGGGGCGAGCGAGGTGCCACCGGGGCTCACGGCGCGGATGAGGAGCTGGTCGGCCTTGAAGTCGGTGGGCTTGAGGATGACGTGCGCGCCGTTGGACAGGGTCCACTCGATGACGCCGATCTCCGCGATGCGCCGCTCCGCCACCACGCACCCCGGACGCGGGGGGTGGGCGACGAGCGGCGCGTTCGTGGTCGAGTCGACGTACGCGGCGACGGTGGCGTGCGTCGCGCTGTCGGCGAGCGCGAGGAGCGCGGCCTCGCTCGGCAGGCTCGCGCTGTCCTTCGCAGGCGCGGTCACGGCGATCACGCGCCCAGTCCCGGCGAGCCGCTCGCGCGCGAGGCGGTCGACCTCGTCCACGGTGATGCCGGGGAGGAGGGCGCGCGTGAGCGCGTACTCCTGCGCGATGCTCGGGATGGGGTCCCCCTCCAGGAAGTTCCCTATGTAGTCGCCAACGAGCTCGCCCGAGCTCCGCTTGTCGCGCTCCGCGTAGGCTTGCTCCATGCCGCGCAGCAACGCGCGCTTGGTGCGCTCCAGCTCGGTGGCCGTGAACCCGTGCTGCACGACGCGCGCGGCCTCGGTGAGGAGCGCGCCGAGCCCGCGCGCGACGCCGCCGTCCTTCACCACGGCAGAGAGGAGGTAGGCTTCCTTGGAGCGCACGAGGTTCCCCTCGGCCGAGTAGGCGCCGAGGAACGGCGCATCGGGGCGACGCGCCATCTCGGAGAACCGATCGTTGAGCATCGCGTCGTAGAGCGACTCCACGAGGTGCGTGCGATAGTCCCCGATCGTCCGCTGCTCGCGCACCGGCTGCAGCACGTACAGCGCGACGCTCGACTGCGTCGCCTCGGGGTCGGTGACGATGGTGACCGCCGTCTGCGTGCGGTCGGGGACCGGATACACCGGGCGCGGCGTCGGGTGCGGTGCCTCGGGGATGCGCGCGAACTGCTCGCGGATGAGCTGCTCCACGTGCGCGGGGTCGAAGTCTCCCACGGCGATCACGGCCATGAGGTCCGGGCGGTACCACTGATCGTAAAACCGTACGAGCTCGCGCCGCGGAGCGGTCTGGATGGTGTGCGGGTCGCCGATCGGCACGCGCTCGGCGTAACGCGAGCCGGCGAAGATGACCGGGAGCTGCTTGTCGAAGATGCGCTGCTCCGCGCCGCGCCCCAGCCGCCATTCTTCGATGACGACGCCGCGTTCGCGGTCGAGCTCGGTGGAGTCGAATGTGACTCCGTGCGCCCAATCGGCGAGGATCTCGATCCCGGTGGCGAGGAGCTTGGCGCTGTCGGTGGGGACCTGGAGCTGGTAGATGGTCTCGTCGAACCCGGTCGACGCGTTGAGGTCCGCGCCGAAGCGGACGCCGGTCGACTCGAGGTAGCTCACGAGGGAGCTGCGCGCGAAGTGCGTGGTGCCGTTGAACGCCATGTGCTCGACGAAATGCGCGAGCCCGCGCTGCGCGCTGTCCTCGAGGATGGAGCCGGCGTTCACCACGAGCCGGAGCTCGGCGCGGTGCTCGGGGCGATGGTTCGCGCGCACGTAGTAGCGCAGCCCGTTCGGGAGCCGGCCGGTGATGACGCTGGAATCCGTCGGGATCGGCGCCGTCAGCGAGGGGAGCGCGGGGGGCGTGGTGTCGGCCGGCGCGCCGCCCTGCGCCGCGGCGGCCGCGACGGACGATGCCAGGAACACGGCGGGGACGAGCGCGAGGACGGCGAGCGTGCGTGCGCGGGGCCGGGGGCCGAAGCGCATGGGATCTCCGGGAAAGGATGAGTGTTGGGAGAGCCGCTTAACGTTTTTCGAGCGGCGCTTGTCTCATCTGCAGAAGCGCGCACGATGTGTGCGCGCGTCATCTACAGTTGGAGGGACGACATGTTTCACGTTCGGACACTTGTAGTGGGCCTTGGGGTTGCCGTGTGCGCGTCCACGGCGGCGCTCGCCCAGGGGGACAGCGCGTCCCGGGCGCCGGCGCCTGCCGTGACGCGCGGCGCGGACTCGACGTCGCAGCGGCACATGGGGCGCCACCATGCCCGCGGTGAGCGCGGGCTCTTTCGGGGCATCACGATGACTGATGCCCAGCGGAGCCAACTGAAGGCGATTCACGAGAAGTATCGTCCCCAGGCGCAGTCGATCCGCGACTCGATGCGCCCGGCGTTCCAGGAGGCCCGTGCGGCCCGGCAGCGCGGTGACACCGCCGCCGCGCGCGAGGCCTGGTCGCGGACGTCCGACGCCCGCGCGAAGCTGCGCGCACTGCACGAACAGGCGCTCGCCGACGTGCGCGCCATCCTCACGCCGGAGCAGCGCCAGCAGTTCGACCAGAACCGCGCGGCGCTCCAGTCGAAGATGCGCCAGTTCCGCCCGCGTCGCGCGCGGAGCGATTCGGCGAGTAGCTGAGCGCCCGTCCATGTGAGTGACACGCACGGTGACGCCCTCCACCTACGCGGACCATCGCGCGGGTGGAGGGCGTTCGCGTGTCCGCGCGAGTCGTCAGCCCTGCCCCTGCCCGCGTCCCCGCGCAGCGACGGGCCAGCAGCTCTCCACGGTGTCCCCGCGCACGCCGTAGATCACGTCGTTGAGGTGGACGACGATACAGACGTGGTTCGGGACCACGCGCACCAGATCGCCGACCGCGGGGCGCCAGTCGGTGGTGCTGAGGTCGAGAATCCCATGCTCCTCTGACATGGCGCGGACCGTGACTTCCGGGCGGTCGAGGAGCGCGCCGAACCCTTCGCCGGCCACACCGCGCACGGGTTCGCGGCCGAGGGCTTTGGTGCCGGCATCGATCACCGCCTGCCCGGGCACCGCGGTGCTCACGACGGTGGCGAGGACGGTGAAGGCGCAGTCGTCCCACGTGCAGGCGCCGACGGCGGCGCTGGTGCGGTCGTTGTAGACGTAGGTCCCCGGGCGGAACTCGGTGACTTCGGGGATCTCGTGCGTGCGCCACGCGGTGGGCGTCGAACCGCCGCTCACGACTTGCGGCGGGAGGCCGGCGCGTTCGAGGGCGATGGTGAAGGTGTGCAGGTCGCGCGCGAGCTGCGCGAGCGCCTGCTGCTGCTCGGCGGGGCCCTGGCGGATGTGCCCCGGGTAGAAGGCGATCCCGGCGTACTCGAGCGGTGCGCGCTCGGTGACGAGCCGCGCGAGGGCGACGGCTTCGTCGGGGGTGCTCACACCGACGCGATGCATCCCGCCGTCGATCTCGACGTACACGCCGACGGTCCGCCCATGCTCGCGCGCGGCCGCGGCGAGCTGCTCCACGGCCGCGGCGGAGTCGAGCGCGACGGTGATGCGCACGGACGGGGGGAGCGCCATGAGGCGTTGGAGCTTGGAGGAGCCGAGGATCGGGTACGCGACGAGGATGTCGCTCGCGACCTCGCTCATGACTTCCGCTTCCCGCACGGTGGCGCAGGTGACGCCGACGGCGCCGCGCTGGAGCTGCTCGGCGGCGATGCGGGGAGACTTGTGGGTCTTGATGTGCGGGCGGAGCGCGAGGCCGTGCTCGGAGGCGTACGCGGCCATGCGGTCGAGGTTGCGATCGAGCCGGTCGAGGTCGACTAGCGGAATCGGTGTTTCGAGGTCGGCGAGAGAGGTAGACACGATCGATGTGGGAAGGGTGTCAGGGAATGAATATATCGTGTCCGATTTCGCTCCGCCGCGTCCCAGAAGCGGACAGGGTTCGCGCTCGCGCGATGGGCTCGAGCGAGGCAAGTCGTTGTCGTGGTGTGATCTGCGGAATGGTGTCCAGTGGTCCGCTCTTTTCTGGGAAAGGGCAACTTTTCTCGGTCTTGCGGCATCTAATCTGTACGACTCGGCGCGCACGGTGGGCGCTCGCGCCGGTTCGACACGACTACAGGTGGGGCGATGATGCAGGCTACTGAGATCCCGCGACACCCGCTGCCGGATTCCGAGCGCGAGCTGCTCCGGCAGGAGCTGGGCGCGCAGTTCCAGGTGGTGCGGCTCCTCGGGCGCGGTGGGATGGGGGCGGTCTATCTGGCGCGCGATGTGGCGCTTCACCGGGTGGTGGCGATCAAGGTGCTTCGCTCGGACGCGCTATCGCTGGACCACGCGCGCGAGGCGTTCCGCCGCGAGGCGCGGATGGCGGCGCAGCTGGTGCACCCGAACATCGTGCCTGTGTTCGGGTTCGGCGAGACGGCGCACTTCGCGTACATGGTGATGCAGTATGTCGACGGGGAGTCGCTCGCGACTCGGCTGGAGCGCGAACGCCGCCTCCCGCCGGCCGAGGTGCGGCGCATCCTGGCCGAGCTGGCGCTGGCGCTCGACTACGCGCACGCCGAGGGTGTGGTGCACCGAGACTTGAAGCCGGAGAACGTGCTGCTCACCCGCTCGGGCCGCGTGATGCTCGCCGATTTCGGTGTCGCGCGCCGCCGCTCCTGGGACCCGGCGCCGAGCGACGCGGGCCGGGTCTTCGGCACGCCGCACTTCATGTCGCCGGAACAAGCTGCTGGGGAGGTGGATGTGGATGGCCGAAGCGACCTGTACGGTCTCGGGGTGCTCGGCTATCTCATGCTCACCGGCGAGCTCCCGTTCGATGGGCGCAGTTTCACGGAGATCGCGGCAAAGCATCTCACCGGCCCTGTCCCTCGAATTCGTGCCATCGTTCGCCGCGCCCCAGCCGATCTGGTCGCTATCATCGAACGCTGCCTCGCGAAGGACTCGGCCAAACGCTGGCGCCACGCCCGCGATCTCCACTCGCTCTTGACGATGCAGCGAAAGTGGAGCGTCGGATTCGGCTTACGCGCCGCAATGCTCGCGCTGCTGTAGCCCGCCTCGCTGTCTACTACCTACATGGGGGCCTAGGCACCCACGCCCAGCGCCCCCCCCACTCCCCACGCC
>JADGGM010000133.1 GCA_019689955.1 Gemmatimonadaceae bacterium | reverse complement strand
GTGCCCGAGCGCCCGTAGCGGGCGGGGCGCTCCGCGCCTCGGGGGGAGCGCGTTAGATTTCCCGCTCCATTGAACCCAGCTCACAGCGTAAGGACACGTCGTGGCACCGCAATTCATCTACGTCATGAAGGACCTGCGGAAGGTCGTTCCTCCCTCGCGGGTCATCCTCGATGGTATCTGGCTGTCGTTCTATCCCGGGGCGAAGATCGGCGTGCTGGGCCCGAACGGCGCGGGGAAGTCGTCGTTGCTCCGCATCATGGCGGGGGTGGACACCGACTTTCAGGGTGAAGCGTGGCCCGCGGCGGGGACGCGCATCGGGTATCTCCCGCAGGAGCCGCAGCTCGATCCGACGAAGGATGTGCGGGGGAACGTGGAAGAGGGGGTGCGGGAGCTGCGCGATCTGCTCACGCGGTTCGAGCAGATCTCGGCGCGTTTCGCCGAGGCGATGTCGGATGACGAGATGCAGAAGCTGCTCGACGAGCAGGCGCGGGTGCAGGAGCGGATCGACGCGACGAACGCGTGGGAGATCGACCGGAAGATCGAGATCGCGATGGATGCGCTCCGTCTTCCGCCCGCGGATGCGGACGTGACGGCGCTGTCCGGCGGTGAGCGTCGCCGCGTGGCGCTGTGTCGCGTGCTGCTGGAGCAGCCGGACCTCCTGCTGCTCGACGAGCCGACGAACCATCTCGACGCCGAGAGTGTGGCGTGGCTGGAGCGGCACCTGGCGGAGTTCCCCGGTACGGTGGTGGCGATCACGCACGACCGGTACTTCCTCGACAACGTGGCGAAGTGGATCCTGGAGCTGGACCGTGGCCGCGGGATCCCGTGGGAGGGGAACTACAGCTCCTGGCTGGAGCAGAAGAAGTTGCGGCTGGCGCAGGAGGAGAAGCAGGCGTCGGCGCGGCAGCGGACGTTGGAGCGTGAGCTGGAGTGGGTGCGCATGGCGCCGCGGGCGCGTCAGGCGAAGAGCAAGGCGCGCATCACGCGGTACGAGGAGCTGGTGGCGCAGGAGAGCGCCGAGCGGGTGATGCAGAACGAGATCGTCATCCCCCCGCCGCCGCGTCTCGGGAACGACGTGGTGATCGCGACGGAGCTGCGCAAGGCGTTCGGCGACCGGCTCTTGTTCGACAACCTCTCGTTCAGCCTCCCGCGCGGCGGGATCGTCGGGGTGATCGGGCCCAACGGCGCGGGGAAGACGACGCTCTTCCGGATGATCGTGGGTGAGGAGCAGCCCGACGGCGGCACGCTGCGCATCGGGGAGACGGTGCGGATCGCGTACGTGGATCAGGGGCGCGTGCTCGACGGGGAGCACACGGTGTACGAGGAGGTGAGCGAGGGGCGGGACACGATCGAGGTGGGGAAGCGGGAGCTCAACGCGCGGGCGTATCTGTCGAGCTTCAACTTCCGCGGCGCGGACCAGCAGAAGAAGGTGAAGGACCTCTCGGGCGGGGAGCGGAACCGGCTGCACCTGGCGAAGCTGTTGAAGAGCGGGGGGAACCTACTCTTGCTCGACGAGCCGACGAACGACCTGGACGTGGACACGCTGCGCGCGCTGGAGGAGGCGGTGGTGGAGTTCTCCGGGTGCGTGGTGGTGATCTCGCACGACCGGTGGTTCCTGGACCGGGTGGCGACGCACATCCTCGCGTTCGAGGGGAACAGCGAGGTGGTGTGGCACGAGGGGAACTATCAGTCGTACATCGAGGATCTGCGGAAGCGGAAGGGGCCGGACGCGGACCAGCCGCATCGGATCAAGTACAAGAAGCTGGTGCGGGGGTAGGAGGCACGTCCGCCCAGGGGGCGGCCGGGCGCCGGCGAACCTGGCGCCTTCCAGCGAATCGAGACGCCGCGGATCGTGAATGGGCAATAGCGCCCATTCCTACAGACGACGTATCGCCGGATACCTGGCCGCGGATACATCGATCGGTGGCAGATGCTGACGCTATTGCACTGCGCCATCTCATGCTCTAGCGCGCCTGACGCCGCTTAGCATATTGGGGATCTGATACAAACCGCTGTCGGGGCGCGATCCCGCGGCAGGCAAATTTTCGGAGGCGGCGTGGACTCGATTACTTCTTCGCCGACGATGCAGCGCGTACTCTGGATGAGCGCGGCCATCGTTGGTGCCATCGCTGCGACGCTGTTTTTCTCCATCATCCGGCCACGACTCGAGCCCTTACTATCGGATGTTCGCGCGCGATTGCGCGCGGTTCGGGACGGCGTACCCGCCGTGGCCGCACGGGTGATCGGCGGGCGCTACTCAGCCTTCCTCGACGCGCGCGCACACGATCCCCGGGCGCCAGTTTTGATCGAGCTGACGCATTTATCGACAGCCGTCGAAACCATTGGCGAACGCCAGCTTGAAACGCTCCGTGACATCGAGGGGCGCATCGGCCGTCACGTTGCTGCACTCGAACGCCTCAACACGCCAGCGCAGCGAAGCGATGCGCAACCCCAGGACGTGGAGGAAGCCTTCGGCAGCACCTCCGTCATCGGACTGGTGACGTTGATTGGACTCAGCCTTGTGCTGGGGCTCGTGAATGCATCCCTGCTCGGGATCTTTTTCGTCGAAGTGATCGGGCCTGAGTCCATCTTCAAATACCCGCTTCCGAACATCCCCCGAGGGTACGTCCTCGCGTTCTTGATGTTCATCGTCGAAGTCGCAGCGGGGTGGGCGATCTATCGAAGTGGCACGCGCGCACGCGCCGATGGTTGGCGCGGTGCTGGTGCCGGATTTTTCCGATGGGCGCCATGGGCGCTGCTTCTCGCGTTGGCCGTCGTCGAGGTTGCCGCGTATTCGCTGTTGTCGCAACGGGTCGACCTTCCCCATCGGCTCGGCCTCGACCCGAACGGGCCGATGTACGGCCTTGCTCAGTATTTCCTCGCATTCCTCGGCTTGGGTTTGACATTGTTGCTGGCGTATTTGGGGCACGCCATAGCTGAAGGCCTCGACGAACGGCGCCGGACCAAGGTCGCCCGCGATCTGGTGGGAGCAATCCGGCGGGGGAAGCGCACTGCCGTCGAGCATGCCGAAAAGGTAGCTGACCTCGTTGGCCGTTGTGTGCAAACCGCCCGCACCTTGCCGGAAAGTATGCCGGAGGCGTTTCGGCGCGGACTCGGAGGGGGGGAAATGAAGGAGGCGGCGCTCCAAACCGTAAAGCGCGCGACGATTCTCGCTGTCGCGAGTGCCGAGCCGGAGCGGATACCTGCCGGTCTTCTCGATCCGAATGAACCGATGCCGGTACGAATCCGGGTGCGAACCGCGCCGCAAGTCTTGGCCGACGTGCTCGTCGACACTCTGTTTCTTGCGATCCTGGCCGTCGACTTCGCACTCACCTCCTTGGCCGTCCTGGCGTACCTCGAGGACGGGTCAGTTCCCGTGTCTCCGACCGTCGCGTGGGCCATCGCCATCGCACTCCCTGCGGCCATTGTCGGGATGGCGGTTGGTGCATGGAACGTTCTCAAGGGATTGCGCTTTGCAAGCCCAGTCACAGCGGCCCTGCCTGAGCGGCGTAGTCGAGTGATCTTCGGATGGGTGCTCGTTGGCGGGTTAGCGGTCGCGGATCTACTACTCGCAACTCTCCTCGCCGCCTCGGCTGGACCGAGCCGCAGCGTCGCCGTTTACGCGCTCCTCGGCGTCTTGCAAGGAGTGGCACTGTCTGTGTTTGCGGGGTGGCTCGATCGTGGCCTACTCGCAGTCGCCCATGGCCTCTATCTCGTATGTCTCGGATTGGCCCGTGTGGGTGCATGGGCGCTCGCCGGGCTCGCGATCCTCATGGATGTGGGCTCATATGTGATCATTTTGATCGTACGGATCCTGGCAATTCCGGGAGACGTCATCCGACGCCGGCCTCTGCCAGCTGCAATCACCGACGACCTCGCGAAGATGTCGCCATGACTCCTAAGCCTCCGGTGCTGATCACAGTCGGGGTGGTGGCCATCGTGGCGGCCCTCGTTGTACTCAAAGCGCCGCGCTCCGCTGGAGCCCCATCAAGGATGGCGAGTGTTCCGACCGCCACGATGCCTCTGGCGCCAGACTCCGTTGCCGGCGCGACCCCTAATCTGGCGCCACCCCGTGGGAAAGACATACCGCCGATCGGCGATTTCGTCTACTTGTTCGACGTATCTGGGTCGATCAAGCGTGCGTCCGCGGGAGGAGCATTTGATGACGGCCTCAAGCTGCTGATGCCGATGTTCTTTGCCATTAAAGGCCTCGACGAGCTAACGCCGGAGCGCCATCGCGTCGCGACGATCGGCGCGATGAGCCTGCATCGCGAGCCACTCTGCGATATCTACGTAGCACAGCGGAATTTGTTCACGATGACGGACACGATGGCCCCAGTTCGCGCGATGGGCGCGTGCCTGGATTCCCTCCGTGCTGCGCCGGCCGAACCATACACTGACATCAATGGGGCGCTGCTCTACGCGGCCCTTTCACTGCGGGGGGACCGTCCAGCAGTCCGTGGAGCGATCTTGGTGACCGATCTCGACGAGGACCGGGCTCCGGGGACGACGCCAGCAACTCCCGACCTTCACGGGCTCTGCATCGACGCGTACATGCTTGTGACAACGGAGACGGCGATGAACCCCGCATTGCTGCAAACCCGCCAGGTGGAGTGGGAACGGCGCTTGACGATGTGGGGCGCCCGTAAGGTCAGAATTCAGAACGCGCTGAGCTTCGATGCGGGCGATCTGCAGCGATTCTTTCGTACTTGCGAGGGGCAATGACAGACGGTCGCGACGCTTCGGCTGTCACGAGCAATGTGGGCTCCGACTCGCCGCATGGTGGTCACACCCCGAGTGCACCTCTCCTCGGCGTGGAAAGCACGGGCCAAGGCCGCGGCACGGCGACTCCACATCTTCGACGAATCAACAGCAGCTTTACCAAGCGATACGCGATCACCGTGATCGTGGGCCTCGTTCCGGTCTTCATTTCAGCGAGCTTCTGGTGGATCCCCGTTCTCGCGATGCTTGGCTTTCTTGGGACGGGCTATCAGCAGGCGGACAGCGACGGAATGGTATACGAGTTTGCCGACGCCTTTTACTATCTCGGGTTCACGCTGAGCATTGGTTCGCTACTCGCGGCACTCGATCCCTTTCATGCCGGGGCCCGACCAGACGCCGCGAGGATGCTTCATCAATTTGGGCTTGGCATGTTCACGACCCTAATCGGCGTCACCGGGCGGACAGTTCTTCAGTCCTATCATCGCCTACCGTCGGAAACCCTGGAGTCGATCAATCGCGAAATTGCCGAGCAGGGGCGCGAGTACGTCGATCACTTGAGGCAACTCAATGCTCGAATCGCCACATTATTGGCGGATTCGGTAGACGAATACCAGACGCGGGTTGTCAATCCGCTCAGCAGACTCGGTGATGCGATTGAGCAGTGCCTCACCGTTGCCATGCAAACCATCGATCATGCATTGGCGCTGCGGGACTCTACGGATCACGCCTCTTCGGCCGTCCAACGTACTGCGGCCGGAAGCCTCGAGTCCATGGAGAAGCTCGGAGCGGCAGCCGCAGAGGCGCGCGGAATGGTGTATACGGTGGCGACGCACCTCACTCCTGTACTCCAGGGGCCCGAAAGCCTCCCAGAGCTGGCAACACACGTTGGGCGTGCGACTCGCACCGCAATCGACGTGGTCACGACGGATGTGGAACGGCTACGAGCCTCTGTCCAAGCGTTTGCCGGTTCCAGCACCGATCTTCGTGAGGCCGTGGGCAAAATCGAGACGACTGGCATCGCGAGTCGGATAGCCGCGCTGGAGGAGGCGCTTCAGCGGGTAGCGGCAACGGTCGATGAGCAGGAGCGAATCGCGACAAAGCAAGCCGCCGCCGTAGCTGCTCAGCTCGATCTGGCGACGAAAGCTGCCGCAGAAGTGAATACCGCGTTGGATGAGGTGGCGAAGGCTGTGGCAGTACGGCTGGAGCGCATTGCATGAATCCGCGCCGGAGCTCAGGCGAGATCGTCAACGCGACGTTGCTTGAGACATTCTTGGCGCTGGTCTTCTTGGTCCTGAGCCTCGCCGCATTCGAGTTTCAGAGAGCCGAAAGCGCTGAGGCGGCAAGGCGTACCGGGCTGGATGCGGCGGCTGCAGACTCGATCAGAGACCTGCTCGCGAATCTCCGCCGAGATCGTGCTGCGATTGCGGACAGCCTTCACGCCTTAATGGTGTCGAACGATAGTCTCCGCGGGGTGCTTCTAAGCAAGTACCCACCAGACTGCGATGCCACTGAGCATCCAGTGGAGTGGCTGACGGTGACGCTCGTCGGCCCCGATCGGCTTCATGTCGTTGTGAACCGCACTCAGTTTGGGCTGGCTGCTGGCACGACCCTGGACCTCACGCTCGACGGGTTCGTCCGTCGATTTGCGCCGGTGCGTGAGGATGGTGAACGCCACCGGTGTCGTCACGTGGTTCGGATCAGAGATACCAAGGGGACGGACAAGCAAGCGTTCAAAGAGGCTGTCCGCGCCGTCACGATCGATTTTCGGCCGACTGGGTATCTCCGATGAACTCCCCTACATCTCAACGCGAATCACTGGAACCAGCACATTGGATCCGCCTCGTAGCAGTGCGAACTTTGGCTGCGCGTCGGCTCGGGATCGTCATATCCACGGCGCAGGCCGCGGAGATCCTGGCGAAATACGGACGCGCCGACGTTGCTTTGACGGCACTCGCCGACTCACAGGGAGGACGAACCCCCTCTCCGGAGCTGGCCGAGATCTCAAACCCGGCGCGCCTCCCGATCACGGAGCCCCGACCGGAGACGGCAACCGCATCCCCGGCTTCCACAACTATACGCACACGATCGCTGTCAGCACCGATCGAACGGAACCGTGGTGGCAGCTTTCTGCATAAGCGTCCGCTGGCCAGAGCAGCCGGAACGTGCCTCGGGCTCGCCGTCACCTTCGTTACGTTCGGATTGATCGCGGTCAATCTCGACCACATCTGGCTCAGCCTGAGTGGGATAGCGGCTGCCGTGATCGCAGCGATACGAGCTTACGAGCGCTGGCACTGGCGGCCTGCGCTAACGCGTGGCAATGCGACAGTTGCCGTTATGCACGCCCTTGGATTCGCCGCGGCGGTGCTGGGAGCTTTACCTACGTGCACCATGGCGTCGATCGTCGGAGGAGGCAGAGGGCTCGTAGCTACGGTGGCCCTGTATGCTACGTGGATCGCGAACGAGGCTATGTATAGTGTCCAGAGCGGCAGTGGGATGGCAGTACGTCCGGGAAGGTCTCGCTGACGTGTAACGGCTACACCGCTCAAAGATCGATCGGCTTGTGCCAAGCGACCCAGGAGGCTGTCAATCGTCAATCCGGACGCCGTGAATTGTGAGGGTGCTCCGCTGCGGGAACGGATCTTCGAAGCTGCTTCCGCGGAAAGTGCTCCCTTGCTAGAGCACGCCACCCAATTTCACCACCGCACCGCACGCCCATCGCGGAAGAACCCTCCCGTGGGTCCGTCGTCCGGCAGCGTCGCTGCCCACACGATCCCTCGCGCTCCATCGGCCACAGGCCGCC
>JADGGM010000132.1 GCA_019689955.1 Gemmatimonadaceae bacterium | reverse complement strand
GGGAAGACGCTCCTCGCCCGCGCCGTGGCCGGCGAGGCCGGCTGCCCGGTGATCGTCGCCTCGGGATCGGACTTCAACGAGATGTACGTCGGCGTGGGCTCGCGCCGCGTCCGCCAGCTCGCCCGCCAGGCCCGCGAGCAGGCGCCGTGCATCGTCTTCATCGACGAGTTCGACTCGCTCGGCGGACGCCGCGGCCGCCCCAACCGTTCCGGCGAGGAAGAGGTCACGCTCAACCAGCTCCTCGTCGAGATGGATGGGATGGCGAGCAACGAAGGGGTCGTCTGGATGGCCGCCACCAACCGCGAAGACCTCCTCGACCCCGCCGTGCGTCGTCCCGGACGCTTCGATCGCGTGGTGGAAGTCCCCCTCCCCACCGCCGCCGATCGCCTCGAGATCCTCAAGATCCACGCGGCCCAGTCTCCGCTCTCCCCGGCGGTCGACCTCGAGCGCCTCGCGCAGCTCACCGTCGGCCACTCCGGGGCCGAGCTCGCGAACCTCCTCAACGAGGCCGCGATCGCCGCCGTGCATGATGGGAGCGACGTGATCACACCGGCCCACATCGAGCAGGCGCGCGACAAGATCCTCCTGGGCCGCGTCCGCTCCGGTGTCGTGATCTCCGACGAGGAGCGCCGCCTGATCGCGCTCCACGAGGCGGGGCACGCGGTCGTCGGGCTCATCGCCTGTCCGGACGACAAGCTCCACAAGGTCACGATCGAGCCGCGCGGCCGCTCGCTCGGTGCCGCGCATTTCGCGCCGGAGTCCGACCGCCACCTGCAACCGCGCCGCTACCTCGAGGGGATCATCGCCAAGGCGCTCGGCGGACGCGCGGCCGAGCTCGTGTTCCTGGGCCCCGAGGCCGTCACCACGGGCGCCGGGAGCGATCTGGTCCAGGCGACCAGCATCGCGCGACGCATGGTCGCCGAGTTCGGGATGAGCGACCAGGTCGGCCTCATCAGCGCCGACCCGAACGCGCAGGGCGGCGCGCCCAGCGGCCAGCTCCAGGCGGAGATCGACAACGCCGTTCGCGCCCTCATCGCCGCGCAGGCCGCCCGCGCCGAAGCGCTGGTGCGCGAGCATCGCGCCGCCGTCGAGGCGATCGCCAACGCGCTCATCGCGCACGATGTTCTCTCGGCCGACGAAGTGCTCGCCATCGCCGCGGAGCACGGCGTCATCCCCCGCGCGGCAGCGGACACGGCGCGCCCCATCGCCGGCCGGCGCGCGTGACACCCGCCGGGCGCGTGCGCTAGCTCCCTCCGCTCCCCGCGCGCCCGCGCAGCCGCGCCTCGAACTCCGCGCGATACGTGCGCCCGAGCGTGAGGCGCGTCCCGTCGCGCAGCACCACGGCCAGGTCGCCGTGGAAGAGCGGCTCGAGCGCGCGCACCTGCGCCAGCCGCACGATCGCGGAGCGGTGAACGCGCGCGAAACGCCGCGGGTCGAGCGCCGCGTCGAGTGCCCTGATCGTCTCGCGCACCAGCCGCGCGCCGGTGCCCGTGTGGAGCCGCACGTAGTTGTCCTCCGCCTCGAACCAGTCGACGTCGTCCACCGGCACCACCACCGTGCGGTCGCGCTCCTTCACCAGGATGCGCTCGAGGTACTGGCCATCTCCTCCCGGCGCCGCGCGCAGCAGCGCATCCACCGCCGCGGCGGACGCCGCATCCACGCGCCCCGCCGCGTGGCGCGCGCGCACGGTCCTCGCCGATCTGCGCGTCGAGCACCCACACCGTGTCGCGCTGGAGCGTGACGACGTTCGTGTACATCGGGTTCACGAGCAGGAACGTCCGCGCCCCCACGCGCACCGTGTCCGGCGCGGGAGCCGGGGGCGTGTGGACGGGCATCGCCGGCGCGTCCGCCGGGAGCGCGAGCGACGGCGCGCTGTCGCGCGCGACGAGCGCAATCGGCCCGACGCTGCGCACGATCTCCACCTCGCCATCCTCCAGCCGGAACGCGGCAAAGGGGACGCTCGCCCCGTCGACCACGGTCCAGTTGGTCCACACGTATTCGGCGTGCACGTCTTCCCACAGATAGTGCGGCTCCCGCCGATCGAGCTTCACCGGGAGCCCGCTCTTGGGGTCGACGTACAGCCGCTCCGCGCCGCCGGCGGTCGTGCGCTCGAGCACCGTGCGCGGATAGTCGCGGTAGACGCACCGTGCGACCACGCGCACGCCGGGCGCGGCGCTCCAGTCGGCGAGCACCGTCCACGCATCCAGTGGCCGCGAGCGAAGCGAGACGGCGTGCCCCTGCGGATTCGGCACGAGCCCCGAGTCGCGCACGACATAGGTGGCACGCTCGCCGTGCAGCAGGGCGAACGGCCGCTCCCCGTGCGTCCCGAAGCCGAACACGCGCTCCTCGAGGCGCTGCACCCGCGTGCCGGGATCGACGTAGAACATCCCTCCCCACTGCAGCGTGAGGAAGGGCGGGTAGGTCCGGTCCGACTGGAAGTTCTGCGAGATGTCGTCCGAGAACTCGTAGCGGAGCACGCGAGCGCGGGCGCGCACACCGGGGATCCCCGCCGCCTGCACGGCGCGCGCGAGGATCGCTCGCGCATCACCGCGCGCGGCGGCGCACGGCTCGGTCGACGGCGGAGCGGACGGATGGCGCGGCCGGGCCGCGGCAAACGCGGAGAGCGCGAGGGCGCCACAGCACGCCATCCACGCCGAACGAGAAAAGAAGATGGGAGTCATGCCGCCAACGGTGCGCGTGCGGCGCAGCGCGGGCCAGCACTTTGTGGCGAACACCGCCCACGCGGCCGCGAGCCCCGCCCCGTTGGGGCGAACGGCGACCTCGCCCCTAGATCCGCGACGCCGTCGGGAGCTCGAGCTCGAAGTGGAACCGCGTCCCCTGCCCGACCGCGGAGTCCACGTGCAGCTCGCTCCCCATCGCGGCCACGAGCTTCCGGCAGATCGAGAGCCCGAGCCCGGCGCTCGAGAAGGTGTACTCCCCGGCGTTCCGGCGGCGACGGAAGGCGTCGAAGAGGCAGCTCATTACCTCGGGGGGGATCCCGCGCCCGGTGTCGCGCACCGAGAACTCCACGCGCGTCCGCGAGAGCTGCCGTGCGCCGACCTCCACGTACCCCTCCCCCGTGAACTTGAGCGCGTTCGTCGTGAGGTTGAGGAGCACGCGGTTGAGCGCCCCGGGGTGCCCGATGCGGAAGTCAGCCTCGGGGGTGACGAGACGCAGCGCCAGCCCTTTCTCCTCGGCCATCGGGAGCACGATGTCGCGCACCGAGTTCATGAGGTCCGTCACCGAGAACGCCACCGGGGTGGCGCCCACCAGACGGTCCCCACCGCGCGCCAGCTCGATCACGTCGCTCGCCATCCCGCTCAGGCCGAACGCGGCGCTGTAGATGAGCCCCAGTTGCCGCTCCTGCACCGGGTTCACGGCGCCGCTCTGCCCCTTCCGGATCGTCTCGGCCAGGAACAGGATCGACGCGAGCGGCGACCGGAGATCGTGCGCCACCTCGACGAGGAGCTCGAGCCCCCCGGCGCCCGACAGCCGGCTCGCGAAGCGGTGCGCCTCGTCACGGTCGAGGGCATCCTGCACGCGTTCCACCGCGCGCGAGAGCTCGAGCAGCGCGCGCGTGTCCACGTCCGGGCACGAGGTCGCCACCTCCTCGAGGAGCGCACCGCGCAACCGGTTCAGCACCCGCTGCACCGGCACGGCCGGCGCGGCGCGCTCGAGCACCGGCTCCTCACCGTCCGCCGCTTGCCGCACGGCGCGACACAGGGCATCGACCTGACACCGCAGATCGTCGCTCTGCGTCCCCTGCTCGATCGCCAACGGGTCGTTGTAGACCCGCTCGGCTGCGCGGCGCAAGGCTTCCCACAGCGGCTCCGAGATCACCGGAGCCGACGGCGGCGTCAATGCGACCGGCGGGAGAGGCTGCGGCACCGTTCTCCTCGCTCCGGCTGAAGTCTCGCCGTCCGGCTGTGAACGCGATGGGACCGCCGCGCGTGATGCGCGCGGTCTCACTCGCTCAAGCCCGTCAGCTCGTCACGCCGGACGTTGTGCTTCTCCATCAGACGATAGAGCGTCGTCCGGTCGATGTTCGCAAGACGTGCGGCGCGGGACATGTTCCCCCCTGCCCGCGCCGACAGGCGCGTCAGGTACTCCTTCTCGAACTCGGCAATCAAGCGGTCCTTCGCAGCGTGATACGGTTCGTCCATGATCGCCGTGGGGAGCGCGCTCCGCGCGGGCACCACCGGCGAATCGTCGTACACCTGGATGTCCTGCGGCTGGATCGGCTGCCCGGGCTCGCTCAGCACGGCCACGTGCTCGATCACGTTCTGCAGCTCGCGCACGTTCCCACGCCACGGACGCGACCGCAGGAACTCGATCGCCGACTCCGTGAGCTTGGGCGAGGGGTCGCCGGGCTGGCGGTGCCGCGCCCAGTAGTGCGCCAGGAAGTGGTTTGCGAGGAGCGGGATGTCCTCCGGCCGCTGCCGGAGCGGCGGCAGCTTGATCGGCACCACGCGCAGGCGATAGAACAGGTCCTCGCGCAGCACCCCCTTGTTCACCGCCTCCTGCGGGTCCCGGTTCGTGGCCGAGATGAAGCGCACGTCCACCACCGCGTCCTGCTGCTCGCTCCCCACCCGCCGCACCACCCCGTCCTGCAGCACACGGAGCAGCTTGGCCTGGATCGGGTGCGACATCTCCGTCAGCTCGTCGAGGAAGAGCGTCCCCCCGTTCGCGGTCTCGAGCAACCCGGGCTTGTCGCGGTCCGCGCCGGTGAACGCCCCCTTCCGGTGCCCGAACATCTCGCTCTCCAGGAGCGGCTCGGGGAGCGCGGCGCAGTTGATCGGCACCAGCTTGCGGCTCGCGCGCCGGCTGTGGTGGTGGATGAACTGGGCGATGACTTCCTTCCCCGTCCCGCTCTCCCCGGTGATCATCACCGAGGCATCGGTCGAGGCGACCTTCCGCGCCAGCTCCACCGCCCGCCGGAACGCCGGCGAGACGCCGAGGAGGGTGATCTTGTCGCTATTCCCGCTCTGCTGCACCAACTGCAGCCGCAGGTCGTTGGTCTCGCGCGCCACCATCACGGCGTGCGACGCGCGCCCCACGAGCACCTGCAGGTGCGTGGCCGAGAACGGCTTCGGGAGGTAGTCCCACGCCCCGGCCCGCAGCGCCTCGATGCTCGAGGTGACGCTCGGGTTCCCCGTCATCACGACCACGATCGTGTCGCGGTGCGTCTCCAGCGTGGCCTTGAGGATGTCGAGCCCCGAGATCGGCGTGAGATACAGGTCCACGAGCACGATGTCGAACTTCCGGCGCCGAACCATCTCCAGCGCCTCATCGCCGCGCCCGCAGAACGTCACGTTGTAGCCGTCGAGCTGGAGGACGCTCGCGCACCCCTCCCGCAACGTCCGGTCGTCGTCCACCACGAGGATGCGGATGCTGGCCTTCACTTCAGCCGGGATCGACAGCGGATCGCGCGGTGCAGTGTGCGGCTGCTGCTCCGGTGCGTCCTCGACCTGCGCAACAATTGGAACAGACATCGTCGTCTCCTGACACAATGGCCGCCGACCCCATGCCGGCGGCGGTGACAGCCCCGAGCAGCTCCGATGCCGCCCGGCCGCGTTACGCGCGGGACTCCGTGGCCACGCCTTCCGATGCGACGCTCAGCGGCGATCTCGCGCGCCCATCACTCCTGCGCGTCCGTGCGACGTAGACTCCCGGCAACACCGCGTGTGAACGAATTACGACATCGCTGTCGACGGCACTCGACACGCTGTTGCTGCCACACGGCTCCGGAATCGCCGCAGCCAAGATACAGGATTAAAGCTCCCTAATGTCCGCTTTCAATGTAACGGAAATGTAACGACGAACACTGCAATAGATCTTTCCAGGCTCCAAAAACGCAGCCTCGACGCTACAGGCGACGCAGCCAAGCATCATCCGTGCGACAAATCGTGGCGGCGCTTCGACGCTGCATCAGCGCGCGACATCATCGCCCCGCGCTGCTTGCATGCACCGCGCCGCGAGCCGCTGTCTAACGCGTTTATCCGGCAGCGCTTACCAAGCGCTCCCCGCAACGCCCGGGCGCGCCGGCGGCGCCACTCGCGCAGTCGATCGCGAGGCGGCTATAGTAGGCGGCCGCGTCTTCCACCCGCGAACGCCGGAACCGGCGGAGTGGGCCTGTATTTGCATCCGCCTGGCCAGACAGAACGCTTTGCCGTCGACTGTAACGTTCCGATGCAACGGCGCTCGGATGCCATCGACTGCGAACCCTAGATCCCGGTCCTGAATGTCTTCGAACTACATCCCGTCCAACCTCCCCGCTGAGCCGCCACGCGACGCGGCCCAGGGGCCCGTCGGGTTCCCACAAGCCTGGCCGGCGGCCGCGTGGGGGGGAGCTCCCGTGGCTGAAGAGCCGGGGATCCCATGGGGCCGATACCTCGCCGCGATCCGCCGCTACAAGTGGATGATCCTCGCGGTCGTCGTGGCTGGAACTGCCGCAGGGTTCGGGCTCACGCGATTCCTCACCCCCGAGTACCAGGTGCAGGGCACGCTCTGGATCTCGGACAACCGGGCGCAGAACCGCGGCCCGGTCCAGGGGGAACAGTTGCTCGGCAACGGGGCGTGGGCTGACCTGCTCAAGAGCTCCACCATCATGGAGCGCGTGGTCCGCCGGATGGCGCTCTACCTCTGGCCCGCCGCACCGTCCGACTCGGCGGTGTTCGCCGGGTTCGAGCCGGGGCCCGGGTTCCGCGCGGGGAGCTACCAGTTGCGCATCGACTCCGCGGGCGCGAAGTACACGCTCGCGACGCAGGAGGGGACCGTGGTCGAGCGCGGCGCCGTCGGCGACTCGATCGGCCGGAGCGTCGGGTTCCTCTGGGCCCCCGCCCCGGCGACCCTCGGCCGCGGACGCACGATCGACTTCACCGTCGCCAACCCGCACGTCGTCGCCGCGGGGCTGCTCAACCGGATCGACGTCTCCCTCCCCGAGCGGAGCTCGTTCCTCAAGGTCACGCTCACCGGGCGGAGCGCGCGCCGCACGGCCGCGATCCTCAACGCGGTGATGACCGAGTTCGTCGCCACTGCCGGTGACCTCAAGCGCCGCAACCTCACCGAGACGTCGAAGACGCTCGAGCAGCAGCTCGACAGCGCGCGCGAAGCGTTGCGCAACTCGGAGGCCGCGCTCCAGAGCTTCCGCACCACGACGATCACCCTCCCCGGCGAAGGGATGGCCACGGCCCCCACGCCCGGCGGCGCGGACGGCGGCGTGGGCGGGGACGTCGGGAACCCGATGGTCGGGAACTACTTCGGGCAGAAGCTGCAGCTCGAGGCGATCCAGCACGACCGCGAAGCGCTCGAGGCGCTCCTCCGCAACCCGAGCGGGATCAGCGCCGACGCCTTCATGACGATCCAGAGCGCGCGCCAGGCCCCCGACCTCCAGGCCGCCCTCGGTGAGCTGGCCAAGCGCGAGGCGCAGCTTCGCACGGCGCGCGAGATCTACACCGACCAGCACCCCACGGTGCAGAACCTCATCGCCTCCGTGCAGGTGATGCGGACGCAGACCATCCCGCAGATCCTCCGCGG